>JBGUGM010000038.1:0-27006 GCA_045111535.1 Bacteroidaceae bacterium | reverse complement strand
AACAGGAACTTCCCCGACATCTTCAAGAAGGAACTGATGGTGACGGCATTCGATGTGAAGTATGGAAAGCCGAATCCAGAACCGTATCTGATGGGGATGGAGAAGGCGAGAAAGGTTTTGAATGGGGCGAATGGGCTGAATAGGGAAAAATTGAAGCCCTGTAACTTCATCGTTGTGGAGAATGCACCGTTGGGTGTGGAAGCAGGTGTGAAGGCAGGGGTGTTCACCATTGCTGTGAACACAGGACCACTGCCCGATGAGGCGCTATTGAGCCATGGGGCAAATCTGCTGTTCCATTCGATGCAGGAATTCTGTGACGAATGGGAAAAAGTGTTTAGTGTGCTTTCATCATGATGCCGTTGATGATTCTGCCATCGATGTGACGACGGGCAGAGAAGAAACGGTCATAATTGGTATAGGTGTCGATGCCTGAAACGTGGATGTTTTCAGGGTTGACACCTTTTTCGATGAGTTGCAGGCGATTGCACTCCCACAAGTCAATGTGCCATTTCTCTGCTTGGGAATTGCGTGAGTCTGGATACCGTTTTGCAAGTTTCTCCATCGGGAAACCTGCTTGGGCAAAGAGGTCATAGACTTCGTCGCCCACTTCAAAACTTTCGGGACCTATGCCAGGACCTATGATGGCATGGAGATGTTCGGGCTGTGTGCCGAAGGTGCTTTTGAGCACTTCGATGTTGCTTTCGACAATCCGTTTCTGGGTACCTTTCCATCCTGCATGCACAGCAGAGACCACATGGGTGGTGTCATCCCACAGGAGAACGGGGATGCAGTCGGCAGTCTTCACACAGACAAAGAGATTGGAGAGTTGTGTGGAGAGGGCATCCACGCCATCGAGTGCCAAAACCTGTTCGAGTGGGTTCTGGCTGAGGAAGTCCTCATCGATGATGACAGTCTTGGTGCCATGCACCTGATGGTGGGGCATGAAGAGGCGAGGAATGGGGATGGAAACACCGCCATCTCGTGTAGTGGAGAAGGCGGTGATATGTGATGGAGTGGGGTAGATGTGCATGGGTAGAATGGGGTTAATGGGGCGAATGGGGAGATTGGGTTATTCCTCGTACTCAAAGTCTTCGAGGTCTTCAATCTCGTCTTCGTCAAAGTACTCGATGTCCTCTTCCTCTGGGATGTTCTCGTCGCCCCAACCTTCATCGTCATCCTCAGCGATGTCGTCCATGTAGGCGAAGGTCTTGGCAGAGTGGATGAGGGACTCCTGGGTGTTGATGGCAGCGATTTTGTTGCTCTCGCTGTTCATCTCGTGCCAGAGGATGTCCTTGAGTTCTTGCAAGCCTTGCTGGGCAACAGAACTGATGAAGACCACAGGGATGTCATCGGGCAGCCCCTCTTTCAGCATCTCCTTCAGTTCCTCGTCTTGTCCGAGAAGGTCACACTTGGTGATGGCGAGCACACGCCCCTTGTCGAGCAGGTCGGGATTGAACTGTGCCAATTCGTTGAGGAGCACATCATATTCATGACGGATATCCTCGGTGTCGGCAGGTACCATGAAGAGCAGCAAGGAATTGCGCTCGATGTGGCGAAGGAAACGAAGACCCAAACCACGTCCCTCACTGGCACCTTCGATGATGCCAGGAATGTCAGCAATGACGAAGGAACGCTCATCACGATAAGAGACAATGCCCAATGAAGGCTCAAGGGTGGTGAAGGGGTAATTATCAATCTTGGGCTTGGCTGAGGAAATGGCGTTGACGAGAGTGGATTTGCCCGCATTGGGGAAGCCCACAAGTCCCACGTCTGCCAAGAGTTTCAGTTCGAGGATGAAGGTGCGCTCCTGCATGGGTTCACCAGGCTGTGCATAGCGTGGTGCCTTGTTGGTTGGTGTGGCGAAGTTGAAGTTGCCCAATCCACCACGACCACCTTTCAGGAGAATCACCTCCTGCTCGTGTTCAGTCACATCGCAGATGTATTCACCTGTCTCGGCATCATACACAGCAGTGCCACAGGGCACCTCGATGTATGCATTTGCTCCCTGCTTGCCTGTTGACTTGTTCTTCGAGCCATTGCCACCATGCTCTGCCTGGATGTGGCGGTCATAGCGCAGATGGAGCAATGTCCAGTAGTTGCGGTTGCCACGCAGAATCACGTGACCACCACGACCACCATTGCCTCCGTCGGGACCTCCCTTGGGCAGATACTTGGCGCGATGCATGTGGGTTGAACCACGTCCACCGCGACCAGATCGGCAATAGATTTTTACGTAATCAATAAAGATAGAATCCGCCATTCTTTATTTCTGAGTGTCGAGGAAAGCGAAGATTTCGCCCAGCATCACATCCTTAGAGCCCTTCCATGTGAAGGTGTTGCGGATGCCTTCCTGCTCGAACCACTTGGAGAGTGGCTCTGTCTGCTTGTGATACACTTCGAAACGCTTCTTGATGGTCTCTTCGTTGTCGTCAGCACGTCCTTGTTCAATAGCACGATTGAGCAGACGAGCGAGGAGTGTCTCTTCGTCAACAATCAGTTCAATCATGATGCCCATGTCGTGCTTGCGCTCAGCGAGCATCTTCTTGAGAGCCTCTGCCTGTGCAATAGTGCGTGGGAAGCCATCAAAGATGACACCCTTACCTGCAGGGAGGGCATCGTATGTCTTGGCGAGGATGTCAATCATCAGTTCATCAGGGATGAGTTGACCATTGTCGATGTATCCTTTGGCAATCTTGCCGAGTTCAGTACCGTTCTTGATTTCACTGCGGAGCACATCGCCTGTAGAGATGTGTCCCATGCCGTAACGTGCAACGATTTCGTCGCTGTAGGTGCCTTTGCCAGAACCTGGCGCACCAAAGATGATGATATTCTTCATTTGAGTTGTGTTATGGATTGTTTTTTGATGAATCAAATGGGGTGAATGGGCATGATGGGTCAGTTCTCCTTCACGACATAGATGCTCTTGTAGTTGCGCCCGATGTCGTCGTAGTCGAGTCCATAGCCCACAATGAACTCGTTGGGGATTTCCATTGCACAGTACTTGATGTCGAGTGGCACTTTCAGTTTGCCAGGCTTCATCAGCAGGGTGGCAATCTCCACAGACTTGACTCCCTTCTCCTTCAGTTGAGGCAGGAAGTTGTACATGGTGGTGCCTGTATCAATGATGTCTTCCACAATGATGACATCACGACCTTTGATGTCAGAGGTAAGTCCAATCAGTTCCTTCACCTTGCCCGTGGTGTCCATGCCTTGATAGGAAGAAAGTTTGACAAACTGAATCTCGTGGTCGAACGTGAGGTGGCGCACGAGGTCAGCCGCAAACATGAAGGCACCATTGAGGATGGCGATGAGGATGGGATTCTTTCCCTTGTAGTCGGCATTGATTTTCTCAGCCAATGTCGCAACCTTTTCTGCAATCTGTCCGTGATGAATGAACGGCTCAAATTGCTTGTCCTTAATTTTTATCATTGGTGATGATCCTGTGTGTTGGAATTTTATGCAAAGGTACATAAAAAAACGCTATTGTGAGGGTAAAATCGGGAAGAATAACGTAAAAAAACATCATTCGAAGTGCTATTTTATCTGTTTTTCATCGTTTTTTTAATATCGATTCACTATTTTTGCACAATAAACCTAACTCCGTTAGCAATTCTCAGAAGGATTTTAAGCGTAAAATATGAAGATTCTATCCGCAGCCCAGTTAAAGATAGTAGATGCCTATACAATAGAGCACGAACCTGTCAGTTCCACGAATCTGATGGAACGCGCTTCTCGTGCAGTGGCTGACAAGATACGTGAACGTTGGTCAACAGACACCCCCATCAAAATATTTGCAGGTCCCGGCAACAATGGTGGCGACGCATTGGCGATTGCCCGTATGTTGGGCGAGACGAACTATAAGGTTCATGTCTATCTGTTCAACACGTCTGATGGTCTTTCATCAGATTGCCAAATCAACAAGCAGCGTCTGGCGGACTTTCAGGATGTGAGACAGAAGACGTTTGGTGTGTGCAATGTGGAATTTGTGGAAGTGACCTCGCAGTTCACACCTCCTAAGTTGGAGGAAGGAGACTTGGTGTTGGATGGCTTGTTTGGCACAGGACTTTCCCGCCCCTTGAATGGTGGTTTCGCTTCGGTGGTGAAGTACATCAATGCCTCGCCAGCCACGGTGGTCGCTATTGATGTGCCGTCGGGCTTGATGTGTGAGGACAACACCTACAACGTGATGAATCACATCGTCAAGGCGAATTATACTTATACGATTCAATACCCCAAACTTGCGTTCCTCTTCCCCGAGAATGAACAGTATGTGGGTAAGTGGGAAGTGCTGGACATTGGTCTTCTTGACCCTGGAACAGAGGATACTATGACCTTCTACAACTATACGGAGAAGAAGGACATGGTGCCGATGCTCAAGAAGCGTTCGAAGTTTGCCCACAAGGGTACGATGGGTCATGCTGTGCTCATTGCAGGTAAGAAGGGAATGGCTGGTGCAGCGATTCTCAGTGCAAGGGCTTGTATGCGTAGTGGATTGGGCAAGTTGACCATTCGCACTCCGGAGAGCAACGTGCGCATCATGCAGGAATCAGTGCCAGAAGCCATCTTGAACATTGATGTGGATGCCAATTGTTTCAGCCAGTCGTTTGACACCAGTGAATATGATGCAATGGCGATAGGTCCTGGTATTGGTACATCATCTTATACGGTGCAGGCATTCATTGAGCAGGTCAGCATGACGAAGTGCCCGATGGTTCTTGATGCTGATGCCCTCACGATTTTAGGTTCGCATCGTGGTTGGATCAATCAGTTGCCACGCCGTTGTATCCTCACACCTCATAAGAAGGAATTGTTTGGTTTGATTAGCACAACACGTAATTCTTACGAGGAACTGGAACGTACCCGTGAGTTGGCAGTACGTCAACGTATCTATATTTTGATTAAAGGTGCTTATTCAGCCATTGTCACTCCACAAGGAAATGTCTATTTCAACTCAACAGGTAATCCGGGTATGGCGACAGCAGGAGCAGGTGATGTGTTGACAGGTATCATTCTCTCGTTGCTGGCACAGTCGTATGATCCTGAAATCGCTTTACGACTGGGTGTGTATCTGCACGGATTGGCAGGTGACCTTGCTGCAGAAGACCTTTCATACGAAGGACTCATCTCCACAGACATTGTCAACTATCTGCCCAAGGCTTTCAGAACGTTGAGAGAAAAATAATCCAAAGAATGAAAAGAAACCTCTTTATAGCATTGAGTCTTTGTTTGTCGCTTGCTTCTGTAGCGCAGACACAAGTGACTGAGTTCAATCCTGGCATTGCTGCCAATGGCGTGAACTACGCTTTACCGAAAACGGTGTTGAAGGTGGATGCATCAGCCATCAAGGTGGAATACACTCCTGGTGAATTTGCTAAATATGCAGAGCGCTATCTCCATATCAATGGTGTGGCACCAGAACCTTCCACTATATGGAATATGACAACGCTTGCAGTACGTCAGGAGGGTGTGCCAGACACGGCGAAAATCTACACTGTCAAACTGAAGGACAAGACGGTAGCACCTATGGTGCAGTTGACTCCCAGCGGTGTTATTGTGGCAGTGAACACACATGCAGACGTGGAAGAGCCCGTTCTTCCTGCTGTGCGTGTAACTCATCATAAATTGGATGCACGTCAATATCTGACGGAGGAAATCCTTTCAGCCACTTCCACTTCCAAGATGGCAGAACTGACAGCACAGGAGATTCTTGACATCCGTGAGAGCAAGAATTCCATCAAACGTGGACAGGTGGAGGCTATGCCCCAAGATGGTACATCGCTCAAGATTGTGCTCGATGAACTGAATCGTCAGGAAGAAGCCCTCACGCAACTCTTCACAGGTTATGCTGACACGACTTTCATGGCAAAATCCTATACGGTGATGCCTACAGAAGACATTGACGAGAATGTGCTGTTCCGCTTCTCAAGTAAGTTGGGATTTGTGGATGCTGATGACTTGGCAGGTGACCCCTATTATCTCACCGTGAAGGACAAGCATACGGTTGTTTTGCCTGATGCGAAAGAAGCAGCTAAGCGGAAAATAGAAGGGTTAGTGTACAATATGCCCAGCATGGCAAACGTTACTATTAGTACGATGCAAGGCACTGTGTATGAGCAGGAATTGCCTTTTGCTCAATTTGGCACTATCGACATGCTCAGTCCCACGCTTTTCAATAAGGGTGCCACCACCAAACTGACGCTTCATCCTGCTACGGGTGGACTTCAACATCTGGAACAATAAATACCTAATCATTTTATATCATATTTACATTTACAAACCTCTAAAACATTTAAGACATGAAAAAGTATTTGGCAGAAATGGTGGGAACTATGGTTCTTACACTTCTCGGTTGCGGTACAGCTGTATCGCTTAATTGTGGTTCAGACACAGCATCAGTAGTAGGCACAGCCGTTGCTTTCGGTTTGGCTGTTGTAGCAATGGCTTACACTATTGGTGGCATCTCTGGTTGCCACATCAATCCAGCCATCACATTGGGTTGCCTCATCTCTAAGCGCATTAGCGGTAAGGATGCAGCAATGTACATGGTGTTCCAGGTGATTGGTGCAATTATTGGTGCAGCCATTCTTTTTGCATTGACTTCTAATGATATGGCTTTGGCTGGTGGTACAACTACAGGTGCCAACAGTTGTGGTGACCATGGTGTGGTGGTAGGTCTCATTGCCGAAATCGTGCTCACTTGCATCTTCGTGCTCGTAGTGCTCGGCTCTACAGACGAAAAGAAGGGTGCTGGCAACTTTGCTGGTCTCGCTATTGGTCTTTCACTCATCCTTATCCACCTCGTAGGCATTCACTACACAGGTACTTCTGTGAACCCTGCACGTTCTATTGGTCCTGCTATCTTCGAAGGTGGTCAGGCTATCAGCGACCTTTGGGTGTTCATCGTAGGTCCATTCGTTGGTGCTGCTATTGCTGCAGGTATTTGGAAGATTATCGGAAGCGAAGAGAAATAAAAGGTTCATCTCATCATAAGAAAAGCGAGACACGTAGTTGTGCCTCGCTTTTTTATTCCTTATGCTCGTTTCTTACTTCTTGAAGAAATCGAAGAAGAAGAACAGGGCTGCATAGCGAACAGGAACTCCTTTGGCATAGCCGATCGTGGAGTTGCTGGAGTTGCGTACGGTGCCGTCCCTGTCAATCTTGCCAACTGTGGAGTTGCTGGAATTGCGAACGGTGCCATCTGATTCCACCTTTCCGATGCTTGAGTTGCTGGCATTGCGCACAGTACCGTCAGACTCAATTTTTCCAATGCTTGAGTTGCTGGAGTTGCGGATAGTACCGTCCCTCTCAATCTTGCCAACAGTGGAGTTGCTAGAGTTTCTTACTGTGCCATCTGACTCAATCTTTCCGATGCTTGAGTTGTTGGCGTTTCTCAAATCCTGGGCATTCATTGACAACGTGGTCAAGCCCAATGCCAATAGTAAAAGTAATTTCTTCATCATACTTCTCCTTTTTATAGGTTTTGTGTTGCAAAGGTAGTAAAGAATTAGGAATTAGAAATTAGGAAATAGGAATAATTTGCTGTTCAACGTGCTTTTCTAATTAAAATCCGTACCTTTGTACCCATTATGACACAAACAGAGCGACTTTGGAATACAAATTATGTGAAAGTATGGTGTGCCAACTTCATGATATTCTTTTCGTTCATGGTGGTCACACCTTTGCTTCCGCTGTATCTGAGTGAGACGTATCAAGCAGATAAGGATACAATTGGATTTGTGCTGTCGGGTTATACATTGACGGCACTATTGGCTCGTCCTGTTGCGGGTTATCTGGTGGATAGTTTCTCACGAAAAGTGGTGCTGCTGACATGCTATTTCCTGTTCTTCGCTTTGTTTGCAGGGTATCTGATAGCAGGTACAATGACGCTCTTTGCCATTATCAGAACAGCACATGGAGCACCAATGGGAGCAGTGACAGTAGCAAATAGTACGAGTGCTATTGATGTGTTGCCATCATCACGAAGAGCCGAAGGCATCGGGTATTATGGTTTGTCGAACAACCTTGCCACAAGTATGGCACCGACGGTGGGATTGATGATTTATGATTCCATTGGTAATTACAATGTCATTTTCTTGATTGCCTTGTGTGCTGCGGGCATTGGACTTGCCATCAATGCAACGGTACATTTCCCTACGAAAGAGATTGTACCGAATAAGGAACCATTGTCGTTTGATCGCTTCTTCTTGGTGAAAGGATGGAGTGAAGGACTGGTGATGGTGTGTGTGGGTTTGTCATACGGGGTGCTTGCCACATATCTTGCCATTTATGGAAAGGAAGAATTGGGCATGACGGCAGGTACGGGTGCTTGGTTTGCCGTGTTGTGTACGGGTCTGATTCTGTCGCGTCTGATTGGTGCTCGCTCATTGCGGAAAGGGAAGGTGGTAGAGAATGTGAATCATGGCATTCTTATCAGTGTGTTTGGCTATCTGCTGTTTGCGCTATTGAAGAATCCGATAGGGTATTATGGTGCTGCTATCATCATCGGTTTGGGCAATGGTCATATCTGGCCAGGTATGCAGACGATGTTCATCAATCTGGCTCCCAACAACAAGCGCGGTACGGCTAATTCATCACAACTGACGTGTTGGGATATCGGTATGGGATTGGGTGTTGTGTTTGGTGGTATGGCAATTCACCATACGGGTTATTCTGCAGCCTTCTGGTTTGCCTTTGTGGTTAATCTGATAGGTGTCCTCTTTTATTTTATATATGTGAAAGGACACTTCATCAAGAATCGATTAAGGTAAAAAGGAAAAAGGGGATCGCGATTGCGACCCCCTTTCGTTTATTTCTTAGATTTCTTGGCTTTCTTGCCTCCTGTCAAAGCATCGCTGATTTTCTCAGCACGGAGCATCACCTCTGCATAGCGACGACCCAATTCGCGATAGCCATCAGCAGTGAAGTGCAAGTGGTCAAAGTTACCTTTACAACCCAGTGAAGGAACCACGTATGCTGTAGGAATAACAAGTGGCATAGTAGCAATCACCGTGTTGTGAAGTTCACAAGCACCATTCTCTTGCTGTGACATCAATTCACCAACGAGCAATGGGCACTGTTCAGCCTCGAGCCCGAGGTCTTTCAGCATACGCTCGTAGATGACCTTCACGCGCTCTGGCCAATCTTGCTGTCCATTGTCTGTGCAACCCTGATGGAGCAGGATGCCCTTGATGACACCGTGCTTCTGAGCCAACTTTGCCATCTCGATGAGACGCTGGTAGGGATGATTGTCGTATTCCTTGCAGAAGTTTTGGAGCCAGCCTGCAGACTTGGCGATGTAAGCCTGTGACTTATCCTCGTCGAAGAGGTCAATGCTGCATCCACCAACAGCAACGTTGATAACGCCAATGCTGATGTTCTCAGGAGTCTTCTCCACCATGGTACGACCAAAATAGTCAGCAGGAGTCAAACCATTATTCTCACGGCAGAGTGGGGGAACAGCCACATACCATTTACCTTTCTCACGACCTGTACGTTTGAAGTCAACGGCAGCCATCATCTTGAAACGAGTGTTGAGATTCTCACGATCCTGGGGCTCGATACGGGCATTTCCCTCCATGTTCGACTGTCCGAAGCAGAGATAGATGTGGAAATTGGGGTCAAACTTCGTGGGCTGCTGAATCTCGCCAGCGATGTTTGCACCATCGTTGAAGTTCAGTACAGTATTCTTCTCATAGAAACTGGTAAGTGCTCCCTTTTCGTCCTGAGCATAGCCAAGACACGCAACAAGAGCAAGCGCAACTATTAAACAGATAGTTCTCATAATTTGGTAAAATTAAAAAATAGGTAAGTTTTCTGTGTGCAAAGATAGAGAAAAGTTAGGAGTTAGGAGTTAGAAGTCGGAAGTTTTTGTTGGGCACAGTCAATTATTTTCCTTTTTTCACCCCTTTTTCGGGGTCAAAGTAACGAAAATGAAAGGATAGGTAACATATTGTAAAAGATTATTGAGCAGAAAAGGCTACCTTTGCAAACAAAATAAAAACTAACAAACTACCAAACAAAACAACGAACAAACTAACTACAAACAATCAATGAGAAAAATCTTTCGTTATTTGAGTGCCTTCTGCGGGTTTTCACTGATGGCCCTGCAAGCATCGGCACAGAATCCTTTTGTACAAACGTGGTGTACATCCGACCCTGCACCGATGGTGCATGGTGACCGCATCTATGTCTATACGGGTCATGACGAGGACAATGCAGATTTCTTCTGGATGCAGGAGTGGCGTGTGTACAGTTCTGCTGATATGGTGAACTGGACAGATCATGGAAGCCCTTTGGCATTGGAAAGTTTCAGTTGGGCAGATGACCGTGCATGGGCAAGCCAGTGTATTGAGCGCAATGGTAAGTTCTATTGGTACATCTGTGCTCATTCCCGTCTTTCAGGTGGTATGGCAATTGGTGTGGCTGTGGGTGATTCGCCTACAGGTCCATTCCGCGATGCCATTGGCAAGCCCTTGTATGAGAATGGCAGTTGGGATCACATCGACCCTACGGTGATGATTGACGATGATGGTCAAGCATGGCTCTACTGGGGTAACCCACGTGTGTATTGCGTGAAGTTGAATGAGGACATGATTAGCCTTGCTGGTGAAGTGTTCAATCTGGAGATGACCGAGGAAGGTTTCGGTGCTCCTGATATGGCTAAGCGTGACAGAAACAAGAAGTATAAGGACACTTATACGGAAGGTCCTTGGATTATGAAAAAGCCTGTCATGGATGCGAAGAAGGGTACAAAGGGCTATTACCTCTTGTATGCTGCTGGTGGTGTGCCAGAGCATCTTGCATATTCCGAGGCTTCTACACCTACAGGACCTTGGACTTACAAGGGTACTATCATGCCAGAAGGTGGTACGGGCTCGTTCACCAACCACTGCGGTTATGAGCGTTTCAAGGGACATGATTACTTCTTCTATCATACAGGTAAACTTCCTGGTGGTGGCGGTTTTGGTCGTAGTGTGGCTGTGGAGGAGTTCAAGTTCAATGCTGATGGCACGTTCCCAACCATCTTGCCTACCGACAAGGGTGTAGAACCTATTGGCACGCTGAATCCTTATGAGCGTGTAGAAGCAGAGACAATGGCTTTCTCCAGAGGCATCAAGACTGAATGGAATGATGAGACGGGTGTGTATGTCACCTCCGCTCATGCTGGTGACCCCAAACATCTTCTCGACAAAACGCATGGTGACGACTACATCAAGGTGCAAGCAGTGAATTTTGGCAAGAAAGTGCCTCGTACCTTCACGGCTCGTGTAGCAAGTGCCTTGAGAGGTGGTGCCATTGAGGTACGCCTCGATAGTTTGAATGGTAAGACTGTTGTACGTCTCGAAGTGCCTCATACCGGTGGTTGGGAGAAGTGGCAGGAGGAAGTGGTTGACCTTCGTACTCCTATAGTAGGTGTTCATGACCTCTATTTCGTCTTCCGTGGTCGCATGGGTGTGCAGGTTTGCAACTTTGACTGGTGGCAGTTCCGTGGCATTGAGGAATGCAACATGCCACTCTTCACAACGAAATACACAGCAGACCCCTCTCCACTGGTAGTGGGTGATACGCTGTTCCTCTATACCTCTCACGACTCTCATCCAGAGGACATCCACGATGAGAATGAGCGCAATTCTGCAGGTTTCTTCATGTATGACTGGTTGCTTTGGTCAACTACAGATATGGTGAACTGGACAGAGCATGGTGCTGTGGCATCACTCCGTGACTTTGAATGGCGTAGCCGTGAAAATGGTGCATGGGCTATTCAGACAGTGGAACGTAATGGCAAGTACTACCTCTATGCACCGCTGCATGGACATGGCATTGGTGTGTTGGTGGCTGATTCTCCTTATGGTCCTTTCAAAGACCCACTTGGCAAGCCTCTTGTATGGCAACAGGAGCATTGGGATGACATTGATCCCTCTGTGTATATTGATGATGACGGTCAGGCATATATGTTCTGGGGTAATCCTCACACATATTATGTGAAACTCAACGAGGACATGATTTCAACCAGTGGTGATATTTACGTGCTCAATCATCAGGATGGAATGATGCGTCCTGTGAAGGAAGAAGGTTCCAAGATTAACCTCAGAGTGTCTTGGGCAGAAAAAGCCAACTGGGCAGTGCAGCACTATCAGGAAGGCCCATGGTTCTACAAGCGCAATGGTCACTATTATATGGCATACGCATCCACTTGCTGTCCTGAGGCTTTGGGTTATGCGATGGCAGATAGTCCTAATGGTAAGTGGACAGAAATGGGTTACATCATGCGTCCAACGGAACGTGACCGTGGTAATCACCCTGGCATCTGCGATTATAAGGGAAAGACTTATGTGTTTGGTCAGAACTATGACATCATGCACATCGATACATGGGAACACCACGAGCGTCGTTCTGTCAGTGGTCAGGAAATTACCTACAATGCTGATGGCACCATTCAGGAAATACCTTACTGGCTCGATCAAGAACCTATGAAGCAACTGCAGAGTCTCAATCCATACAAGCGTGTGGAAGCAGAGACAATGAACTGGGGCTATGGCTTGAAGACTTGTAAGGTGGGCATCAAGAATACGGGCATCGTGAAAGATATGCCTTACTCACCAGGACGTAAGAACCTCTATGTGACTGACATTGACGAAGGCGAGTACATTCGTGTTCGTGGTGTTGACTTCGGCAGTACAGGTGCTAAGAAGTTCTTGGCAAGTGTAGCATCAGCAAAGGGTAATGGTAACATTGTGCTTCGCATTGATGGCATCGAAGGAAAGGAGATTGGTCGTGTGGCAGTGAAGGCAACGGGTGGTGATGAAAGGTTCAGCACCGTGAATGGCAAAGTGGAGAACGTGAAAGGTGTTCATGACCTCTATCTGCACTTCGAGAATCTGAACGGCACGTTCAACTTCGACTGGTGGCAATTCCAATAACCAGCCCATGCGCTGGGCGATTTGCATTCCCAGCAGAACCAATAAGAATCAATTATAGTAAATTGTCGATGGTCGTTGTCCAATCCGTTGAGGGTGGGGCGACGACCATTCCGTTTTGGGTCTTTGAGGTTTCCGCATGATAGGTGTGGAAGCCTAAGGCAGAGGCTGCTTCGAGATTGGCTGACGAGTCATCGAGGAAGAGGCATTCGTTGGCTTGTGCATGGATGTCCTCCAAAACCTTCAGATAGATGTTGTCGTTGGGCTTTGCCATATGCATCTCTTGGGAGAGAAAAACGTGGTCAAAATGGCTATCTACTACATCCTGCCCACCAAAGCATTGAGCCACAATCTTTTGCCAATGCGCTTCATTGGTGTTGGACAGCATATAGATGCGGTAGCCTCTTTCCTTCAACTCTTTGAGTTTTTCAAGACGATAGGATGGGATGGCAATGCAACAAGAGTTCCAAGCATCTAACACCTGCTCTTTTGTCGTGCCTTCTTGGCAGTATATTCTTACACCTTCCAGGAAATCCTCTGTTGTGATGTCGCCTGTCTGATAAAGGTGCATGGCTCCATTGGCTACTATGCCTTCACCCAACACGGCTGCTTTCGTGCCTGTTGGTGTCTGCACGCTTTTCTTCTCAAAAGCATCGAGGTCAATACCCAATGCTTGCATCTGACGTATGCAGTAATTCAAATCGATGTCGAGCAAGACACCTCCTAAGTCAAATATGATATTCCGTATCATTTAATGTGTACATCCATTTGCTGGAAAGGAATCTCGATGCCTGCCTTGTCCAGTTCACGATAGATTTTCTCTGTAGTCTCAAACTTCACGTTCCAGAATTCGGGGGCTTTCACCCAGATGCGCATCTGGAAGGTGATGCTGCTGCTGCCCATTGCGGTCATGGGAATGAAGGGGGCAAACACGCCACTCCGCATGATGCGTTCGTCTGCTTCGATGATGTCCATCAATACCTTTCGTACAGCATCAGGATCACTGCCGTAAGCCACTTCCACATCTATGTCCACACGGCGTGTGGGGGCTTTTGTCGAGTTCTTCAGGCTTCCTGTTGCCAAAGGACCATTGGGGATGATGATGGTTTGATTATCGGGAGTGCCCAGAATGGTGCTGAAAATCTGAATCTCTCTCACGGTACCTGCAAACCCTTGTGCTTCAATGAAATCGCCTACTTTGTAAGGCTTCAGCAACATGATGAGGACACCTCCTGCAAAGTTCTGCAAAGTGCCACTCAATGCCATACCTATCGCGATACCTGCTGAAGCGAAAACTGCCAAGAATGAACTGGTATCAATGCCCAGAATGCCAACGATGATGACAGCAAGCAGAACATTCAGCGAAATGGACACGAGGCTATTCAGGAACGAGGTCAGCGATGCCTCCACATTCCGTTTTTGCGTCACCTTACGCAGTGCTTTGATGGTGTATTTGATGATGAACCGTCCCACAATGAAGACGACAATTGCCAGCAATACGTTCTTTCCGAACTGCACCACATAGCCAATCACGTCACTCCAAGCAATCTTGCTGAAATCCAGATTGCTCAGTTCCGATACGATGTCCCGTCCTGTTCCGATATTGTTTTCTTCCATAAAAGTCCTTTACCTTGATTTCGGGTGCAAAGGTACGATTAAGTGAGCACAATACAAAGGGAAAAACTCTTTTTCACTTATATTGTCGAGCGTGAGTACCTTCGAACGGAGTTCAACGTTACGCTTTTTTTCAGTCTTAACGGCATACTGATGACAAATTCTGCAAAGTCTGCTTTTGTCAGGTGCGCTTTCACCTCGATTCCTGCTGTCAAGTCATGCAATTTCGGAAAGGTATAATGAACACCGATACGATTGAAGAAGATGGGGTCATGGCGATTGGAGTAGTCGCCCATGTGCTTATACAGATAGATGCCTCCTCCCAGCGCAAACGATACGTTGCCATAAAAGAGAGTGTGCTTCACATCCAAAGCAATCTCCCAAGGATTGTGTTCACAGTTGATGCCCTTCTCCGCGTCTATATCCCGAATATGGGCATAACAGGAATTGTATTGGATGTCGATGCCACCTCCAATGGCTCCGATTCTTGCATAGCGATACATGGCGTCTGCCTGGAAGGATGCCACAGAATAGAGGGTGAAGTCTTCCGTTCTCCAATCGGGATGGTTTTTCGTGATTTGATACTGCGTGCGTTCCCAATCTTCAAAACAAGTCTTTGCTCCGATGCCTCCCTTGAAATTCAGATACCAATAGGGCTTGAACTTGGGAGGAGTATATGCTTGTTGTTCCTTGAGCAAGGTCTCATAATATGGGTAATAAACCACACCGAGGGTAGGACCCAATATGTTGGCACTGCGATTCGGCATACGGGTGCTGCCATTGCTGATGTGCCAATAGTCCAGTCCTGCTTTGATACCCCATGATGGTGCAAAGCGATAAGTGGCATTCACGCTTCCTCCTGCATAAAACAGCACCTTTGAGCCAATCATGTCATTGTCCACGCTGCTCTGCCTGTCGTATTTGCTGGCTGAGTAGGCAAGCCCCAAGTTGACACAGAGGTCAAACTCCCAACGGGTGCCTCGATAGAGAGGGTAAGCAAATGAACCGAAGATGGCAAAGGAATTGCCCAGATGCGTGTTATAGGGTGCCAACTCATAATAGTCATCTGACAAATCATCCCAGTGAGGAAAGTCTTCATTGCGATGCATCGTGGCACCGTTGTTCTTGCTGAACTTGCCCACAATGGAGAAGGTGGGGTAGTGGTAGTCGTGGGCATAAGCATCGCTGTCGGAAGGCAGGCTCACATGGTTGAACTTGAACGCTGCCGAATAGTCCGACTTCCCAATCATGTAGGCTTTCTGGTATTTGTCCAAAAGCAACACCTGTCCTGCCTGCACCTCTGCCTCGTACCCCCAATGCCTTGACAAAGAAGTTTTGTCCACCAGCGTGTCCATCTTCTCCGATTGGCAAAACGCTGTCAGACTTGACAGTAAAACCCATATAATGCTCAACAATCTCATCAGTTTCTGCTCATTGTGGTGCAAAGTTACAAAATATATTTGGTTATTCGCTCACTTATTCGTCCGTTGGCTTCGCCGAAGGTACTTACGTTCGACAATAAAAGCAAAAATTGACCTTTTTTCTTTGTATTGTGCTCACTTATTCGTACCTTTGCACACAAATATATATAGTAGAGAAAAAACATGAACGTACTTGAACTTTCGGAACAGGAGATGAACCGTCGTGTGAATCTCCAGGCATTGAAGGATATGGGCATCAATCCATATCCTGCTGCAGAATATCCAACTGACGCTTTTTCAACAGAAATCATAGCTAACTTCAAAGACCCACAGGTGGATGAGGAGGGTAAGCCAACGGAGCCACTTCGTGAGGTGTGCATCGCTGGTCGTATGATGAGTCGCCGTGTGATGGGTAAGGCAAGTTTTGTGGAGTTGCAGGACTCGAAGGGCAGGATTCAGGTGTATGTGACACGTGATGACATCTGTCCTGAGGAGAACAAGGACTTGTATAACGTGGTGTTCAAGAAGTTGCTGGATTTGGGCGACTTTATTGGCGTGAAGGGCTTTGTGTTTCGCACACAGACGGGTGAGATTAGTGTGCATGCCAAGTCCTTGACGGTTTTGGCGAAGAGCTTGAAGCCGCTGCCTGTGGTGAAGGAGAAGGACGGACAGGTGTTTGATGCCTTTGAAGACCCTGAACTTCGTTACCGTCAGCGTTATGTGGACTTGATTGTGAACAATGGCGTGAAGGACACGTTCCTGAAACGTGCCACGATTCTCCGTACCATGCGTCAAGTATTTGACGAGGCTGGTTTCACGGAGGTGGAAACGCCTATTCTTCAGCAGATTGCAGGTGGTGCATCGGCTCGTCCGTTCATCACGCACCATAATGCTTTGAACGTGGATTTGTATCTGCGTATCGCTACGGAACTGTACTTGAAGCGTCTGATTGTGGGTGGTTTCGAGGGTGTGTATGAGATTGGCAGAAACTTCCGCAATGAGGGTATGGACAGAAGCCACAACCCCGAGTTCACGTGCATGGAGTTGTATGTGTCGTATAAGGACTATAACTGGATGATGACGTTCACGGAGCAGTTGCTGGAGAAGATTTGTGTGGCTGTGAACGGCACGACAGACGTGAAGATTGGTGACAATGTGGTGAGCTTCAAGGCTCCTTATCGTCGTCTGCCTATCTTGGATGCCATCAAGGAGAAGACCGGTTTCGACTGCGAAGGCAAGTCGGAGGAGGAGATTCGTGCTTTCTGCTTGCAGAAGGGCATGGAAGTGGACGAGACGATGGGTAAGGGCAAGCTGATTGACGCACTCTTTGGCGAATTCTGTGAAGGTTCGTTCATCCAGCCCACTTTCATCACCGACTATCCTGTGGAGATGTCACCGTTGACCAAGATGCACCGTTCGAAGGCAGGTCTCACAGAACGCTTTGAATTGATGGTGAATGGTAAGGAGTTGGCAAATGCTTACTCTGAGTTGAATGACCCGATTGATCAGGAAGAGCGTTTTGTGGAGCAGATGAAACTGGCAGACAAGGGTGATGATGAGGCTATGGTGATTGATCATGACTTCCTTCGTGCTTTGCAATATGGTATGCCTCCTACATCGGGCATCGGTATCGGTATTGACCGCTTGGCTATCCTGATGACCGGTCAGCCCACCATTCAGGAAGTGCTCTTGTTCCCAACCATGAAGCCTGAGAAGAAGGCACCACGTGATGGTGTGGACAAGTTTGTGGCACTCGGATTCTCGGAGGACATCGTGCCTGTGCTCTACAAAGTGGGTTACAACCTCGTGAGTGACCTCGAAGGTGGCAACGCACAGAAGATTCAGCAGCAGATTGGCGAGGTGTTGAAGAAATACAAGTTGGACATTCAGAAACCGTCCGTTGACGAACTGAACGCAATCATTTCTAAAATTTAAGTTATGCAGTTTCAATCTTGTGGCAGAGTGGCAGTCTTGGGAGGTGGTAGTTGGGCAACGGCTATCGCCAAGATTATCATGCACCACGAAGAAAAAATAACGTGGTACATGCGCCGTGATGACCGTATTGAGGACTTCAAGCGCATGCACCACAATCCTGCCTACTTGACAGGCGTTCATTTTGATGTCGATAGAATCAATTTCTCCAGCGACATCAACGAGGTGGTGAAGAATAACGACACGTTGATTTTCGTGATTCCGTCTCCTTACATCAAGAGTCATTTGAAGAAGTTGAAGGCGAATATGCGAGAGAAGATGATTGTGACGGCCATTAAGGGTATTGTGCCTGAAGAGAGCCTGACAGTGAGCCGTTATTTCGAGCGCCAGTATAACGTGCCCGAAGAGCAGGTGGCTTGCATTGGAGGTCCCAGTCATGCGGAAGAAGTGGCATTGGACCGTCTTTGCTATCTGACCGTCGGTTGTCGTGACTTGGAGAATGCGCAGGTGGTGGCTGATTTGTTTGCCAACAAGTATGTGAAGACCAATGTGTCGCCTGATATTGAGGGTATTGAATATTCTTCGGTGCTGAAGAATGTCTATGCCATCGCGGCAGGTATCTGCCATGGTCTGAAATGGGGGGACAACTTCCAGGCTGTGCTGGTGTCGAATGCCTTGCAGGAGATGAAGCGTTTCCTTAGGGCTGTGCAACCCGAAGACCGTCATGTGAGTGATTCGGCTTATCTGGGTGACCTCTTGGTGACGATGTATTCGAACTTCTCCCGCAACCGAGTGTTTGGCACCATGATAGGGCAGGGGTATAGCGTGAAGACGGCGCAGCTGGAAATGGAGATGATTGCTGAGGGTTACTATGGCACCAACTGCATGAAGATTCTCAACAAGCGCTATCATGTGAACATGCCGATTCTGGATGCGGTGTATAACATCCTTTACGAGAAGATTTCTCCAGCAGTGGAGATTAAGATATTGAGTGACTCACTGAGATAACAATCAACAATTAAAACCATACAACTATGAAAATTGACATTACGAAGGCTGCCTCGTTTGTGAAGGCAGGAGCGATTGAGGCTATGGAGCCTCAGGTGAAGGCTGCACAGAAGGCGCTCGAAGAAGGCACATGTGCTGGTAACGATTTCTTGGGATGGATGCATTTGCCAAGTTCCATCACCCCAGCATTTATTGAGGAGTTGAATGCCACCGCCAAAGTGCTGCAGGAGAATTGTGAAGCAGTGGTGGTGGCTGGTATTGGTGGCTCTTATCTGGGTGCCCGCATGGTGATTGATGCCCTGAGCAACACGTTCGGATGGCTGAAGCCTTCGAAGACTCCACGCATTCTGTTTGCTGGTAACAACATTGGCGAGGACTACCTCTCTGAGTTGATTGACTACCTGAAGGGGGTGAAGTTTGGTGTCATCAACATTTCCAAGTCAGGTACCACGACTGAGACAGCCATCACGTTCCGTCTCTTGAAGAAGATGTGTGAAGACCAGCGTGGCAAGGAAGAGGCAAAGAAGGTGATTGTGGCGATTACGGATGCCAAGAAGGGTGCTGCTCGTACCACAGCAGATAAGGAGGGTTACAAGTCCTTCATCATCCCCGACAACGTGGGTGGTCGTTTCTCTGTGCTGACTCCTGTAGGCTTGCTGCCTATCGCTGTGGCTGGATACGACATCGCTGCACTCGTGAAGGGTGCGCAGGATATGGAGAAGCAATGCGCACTTGATGTGCCTTGTGCTGAGAATCCTGCTGCTGTCTATGCGGCAACTCGCAACGCCATCTATCAGAGTGGCAAGAAGATTGAAATCATGGCAAACTATCAGCCAAAACTCCATAACCTCGGCGAATGGTGGAAGCAACTCTACGGTGAGAGTGAGGGTAAGGACGGCAAGGGCATCTTCCCTGCATCTGTTGACCTCACTACCGACCTCCACTCGATGGGTCAGTGGATTCAGGATGGTGAACGCACCATCTTCGAGACAGTGATTTCTGTGGAGAAGCCAAATACCACTCTCGCAGTTCCTTCTGACGAAGAAAACCTTGATGGTTTGAACTTCCTCGCAGGCAAGCGCATCGACGAAGTGAACAAGATGGCAGAACTCGGCACACAGTTGGCTCATGTGGATGGTGGTGTGCCCAACATCAAGATCAGCATCGAGAAACTCGACGAGTACAACATTGGCCAACTCATTTACTTCTTCGAGAAGGGTTGTGGCATCTCAGGTCTCATCCTCGGTGTCAATCCTTTCAACCAGCCTGGTGTGGAGGCATACAAGAAGAATATGTTCGCCCTCCTCAACAAGCCTGGCTACGAGGCAGAGAGCAAAGCCATTCAGGAACGTCTGAAGTAACACATTATTTATATATAAAGATGAAATACGACATGATTGCACCGGATGTGAAGTACATCGGTGTGGATGACCTTGACATAGACCTCTTCGAAGGTCAGTACGACGTGCCGATGGGTGTGTCCTACAACTCTTATCTGATTGACGATGAGAAAGTCGCCATCATGGATACGGTAGATGCCACGAAGACTGCAGAATGGGAGAAAAATCTGGAGGCAGCACTTGGAGGCAAGACGCCTGACTATCTGATTGTGCAGCACTTGGAACCCGACCACGGGGGCAGCGTGCAGTTCATCATGGAGAAATACCCCAACATGACGGCTGTCTGCTCGCAGAAGGCTGTGGCGATGTTCAAGCGCTTCTTCGAGGCAGATTTCAGCGACCGCATTCAGGTGGTGAAGGAAGGGGAGACGCTCTCGCTCGGACAGCACACCCTGCAGTTCTTCATGGCTCCGATGGTGCACTGGCCAGAGGTGATGGTCACCTACGATCAGAAGAGCAAGATTCTCTTCTCTGCCGACGGCTTCGGCAAGTTCGGTGCTCTCTGCAAGGAGGAAGAGGATGATGAGGGTTGGGCATGCGAGGCTCGCCGCTACTACTTCAACATTGTGGGCAAGTATGGCGCCATGGTGCAGAATCTCTTGAAGAAAGCTGCCACGCTCGACATCCAGAAGATTTGTCCGCTGCATGGTCCTGTGCTTGAGGAAGACCTCGGCTACTACCTTGGCATCTACGACACATGGAGCAAGTACGAGCCTGAAAATGAGGGCATCTTCATTGCATACTGTTCCCTGCATGGCAACACCGCCAAGGCTGCTCAGGCTTTGGCAGACATCCTCAAGGAGAAGAGCGATGTGAAAGTGTCCATCGCAGATATTGCCCGCGACGACCTGCATGAGTGTGTGGAGGATGCTTTCCGCTACGACCGCATGGTGCTTTGCGCTCCCACCTACGATGGTGGCATCATGCCCATCATGGAAGACTTCATCAACCACCTCCGCATCAAGACTTACCAGAATCGTAAGGTGGCATTCGTTGAGAATGGCACTTGGGCACCAGCGTCAGGCAAGAAGATGCGCGAGCAGATGGAGGCGATGAAGAACATCACCATCATCGAGCCTATCGTCACTGTCGAGTCAACCGTGAAGGCTAAGACCATCGAAGACCTCAAAGTGCTGGCAGACGCGTTGCTGGCATAAGGTATTTATAAGAGCAATAATCAATCCAGAAAAAAGAATGCTCCAAGGCACGCAGCTTTGGAGCATTTTTTATTGGCAGAGATGCCACCGTTTTATTCGTAATGTCTGATTCTCACGTCGATGCCGTCATCCTTCAGCGAAGCGGGCAGGGTGGTCACGTCCGTCTGTCCGTAGTGGTAGGGGAAGAGCACCTTCGGCTTGATGACGCGAGCCGCCTTGATGAGCTGGTCGGGTGTCATCGTGTAGGGCTGGTTGCAAGGCAGGAAAGCGATGTCGATGTCGTGGATGTCAGCCATTTCGGGGATGTCCTCCGTGTCTCCGGCGATGTAGATGCGCAAGCCGTCGAGGTCGAGGATGTAGCCGTTGTCACGCCCTTTCGGATGGAACTGGGTACGTCCCTCCGACGTGTTGTAGGCAGGAACCGCCTCCACTTTGATGCCGGAGTTCAGGTCTTCCTTGTCGCCATTTTTCAAGACGAGTCCAAAACCCTGCATGTCGGCACAGCGGCGGTTGGTGATGAAACGTGTGCCCACCTTTGTGAGCTGCTTGATGGCATCCTTGTCGTAGTGGTCGCCATGCTCGTGGGTGACGAAGATGAAGTCTGCCTGAGGCATGCTCGTGTAGTCGATGGTGCGGTTGCCCAACTGGCGCACAGGGTCGATGTACAGCTCCAAGTTGCCATACTCGATGCGGATGCTCGAATGCACCAGCGCATGCAGCTTCACTTCCTTTCCGCTTTCCGTCTTGAATTCGTCCACCTCCGTCTGCTGAGGTGTCTGGCTGTATGCCGAAAGACTCAGTCCCAGCATCGCCAAAATAATAGCCATAGTCTTGTTCATGTTCCGATTGATTTGGTTTGTGACTTGCAAATGTACGCATTATTTTTCTCATCCCAACATTTTTGGGGAGATAAATTTGCCTCCGATGCTTGCTTGTGTGAACTTGGGCTGCTAAAGCACTTCGGTGATAAGAGGTACAAACTGCTTGCGTGACAAATCCTCGCTGGTGTAGCACACGCCTTCACGCAGCGACGCTCCTAACACAGCCTCTGCCACCTCTTTGCTCCCCTCGCCATAGTAGATGTAATAGACACCCTTCTTGATGTATGGCTTCACGCCCTTGTCGCTTCCCGTGTTGGGCACCATGTTGTCAATCTTGGCAAAGAGCATCTGTCGTCCGTTTTGTTTCATGACCTCAGGCATGACTGCCAACATCCGCGCGATGAAGGCGTCCATCTCAGCCTCTTTGCTTTCAAGGCTTCCGATGCCAATCGGGTGTCCCTTGATGTCATATTCCTTATAGTCTGACAACATAATTTCTTCATCGGTCATGCCAGAGTAATCGTTGGAAGCCTCTTCCATGTTGCGGCTGATGACCGCTATCGAGTCTTTTGAGATGCCCAATTGCGTGGTGAGTTCCAGCAAGGCTGTTGAGTCGATGCCACAAGTGGTGGTCTTCGTCAGGTTGCGTGTGTCACTGATGATACCAGCGAGCATGATACGTGCCGTTTC
The DNA here is from genome assembly GCA_045111535.1 of Bacteroidaceae bacterium. Classification (GTDB taxonomy): domain Bacteria; phylum Bacteroidota; class Bacteroidia; order Bacteroidales; family Bacteroidaceae; genus Minthosoma. The sequence goes on along the minus strand of JBGUGM010000038.1, from coordinate 4,046 downwards.
ATCGTCGATATCGACGCCCAACTCCTTATAGCACTCATAGATGATGGTGTTGGTCGAACCGACCATTTCACGACGAACATAAGGAATGGCGGCATCGACAATGTCACCCTCGACGTGGTGGTCAATCTTCTGGAGAATAATGGCTTCGCGGGCACCATCCACACATTGTGCATAGTCCGTGTGGTCGGTCAGCAGGAGCCGTGTCTGGGGCGCCACCGAGGTCTTCAATTCAGGCAGGGCAAAGCCGAAAAGCTGGGCAATGTACTGCGTCTCACGGTTCATGGGGCTTGACACCTTCGCCTTGCAATTGTAGCCCAGCGTGTTCATCAGTTTTGCGTATGAGAGTGCAGAGGTGACCGCATCCACATCGGGCGTCTTGTGTCCATACACGAAACACGTGTCGTCACCCCAGTTCAACGTCTTCAGCATGGCTTTGAACTCTGCTCCCTGGTCAGGATTCACAAGGCTGTCATCCTTGGAGCACGACACCACCGTCATGACAAGGCTGCAGCACACGATGGCTGTCAACCACCCAAACAGTTTCTTTCTCATAATCTTACTTGCAGATAAATTCTTGGCTACAAAGATACGGCAAAAACACGAATGGAACAAATAAATTTGGAAGATAATCAAAAAGAGCTTAAATCAGGGGACGGGAAAGATGGGGAAGGAGATTTTTTTTCATCATCAGTGGAAAAAGATGGGGGAATGATGTAAGTTTCAAATAAAATGTGTTATCTTTGCAGTTGTAAAAACAAAAGAGAAGGATATTATGGCAACAATTGTATTACAGGTACCCGATGAGAGCCTTGTTTCGAAAGTGAAGCAGGCATGCAAGATGCTGATGGGTGTGTCCTCCGTAAAGATACAAAGAGAAAAAGCCAAGCCTCAGCTTTATGACCCAGAGACAGGTATGTATCTGAATGATGCAAGCATCAAGGTCATAGAGGATGCCGTAAAAGGTAAGGGTGTGACGCAGTACAACTCGCTTAAGGACTTCTACAAAGAAATAAAAACACATGCCTGTGGAATAAGGAAAGAATAATTAGATGAAAGGACATATAGACTAAATTTGCAGAAAACCTGAATTTATTAACATAAAAATAAAGGATTATGAAACGAATGATGAAGGAAAATGGATTCTGGAAAAAGGGTTGGAGCATGATGGCTGTCGTGCTGAGCCTGTTGGCTGCATCAATGATGCTGACTTCGTGTGACCGACTGATCAGGACGCTGGAGCAGTTGGATGAGCTGGATAGACAGGAAAAGGAACAGGTACAGAAGCAGGAGTCGGAAAGTGACCTCCCGCCTATCGGCAGCACGATTGCCAGGGGAGTGGTGCAGGACGCTATGGACAGAGAGGCGGATGAGGCAAGGACGTATGACACGGAACCTTTCTTCAGCAGGGAATATGTCAGCGAAGATGGTGCTGTGTGGACATTCTTTGTTTCGGACGAAGATGAGAATGCTTTCCTTGCCAGCTATCAAGATCCCAAGAAGGATGGGAAGGTTCAGGAGTACGAAATGGTCAAGTATGCCAACAGCGCCTACGAGATACGTCCCAAGGGTCGTTACGTCTCTGTGTGCACCATCCGCATTCAGGAGGATGGCTTATCTGTTGAAGAGACTCGAGGGGTCAACAAGAAGATTTTTGAGCTCCTTGAGTGAGGCGAAATCCCGTTCCTGACAGAAAAATTGTCGTGTAGGAAAAATATAAGCACAAAGTTTCGACTTTGTGCTTTTTTTGTGCTTACGATAAACAAGGAAAGGAAAAAATGTGAGGAAAATTTGGAGGATAGCAAAAAAAGTCTTTAATTTGCAAATGTAACCAAATCAATATGCCTATGGGATAAAAAAGACTTAACTGAAAAGGACATATAGGATGAACATCCACTTTTGGATTCTTGTCTTCTGACAATTGGGGAATTGAAAGAAACGTAATCAAGAACTGAAGTAGATAGTTCACGCCAGTAGGCGTGGGCATTTACTCGTTTAAGATTACAAGGTTATCCCCAATACCTCAGAAGACGTAGACGAAGTAAATTGTCCACGTTTTTTGTGTTTTTCAATAGAAAACACTTGAGATTAAATAATAAGGAAAAACAAAAAATCACATTACTATGACAGAACAAGAAAAAAAAGAATTTGAAGAATTCTTGAAATGGAAAAAAGAGAATGAGAACAAAGCGAATTCTGTAGTAGATGACACAGAAACGTCGACCTCTCAGAAAAGTGCGCCAATTGAAGCAGGGAAGACAAATGAGGGAACCACTTATGACAGAAATGAAAAAACTAAAGTGTTCTCAGCGGAAACAAATAGAGGTGATTCATTATCCTCAGAAGATAAAATTCGTAAGAAAAGAGATTCTGTAATTTGGTGGATTATCATTTTTATTGTAATTGTTATCAGTATAGTTACATGCGTGTCGAATAAAAACAGATCTTTGTCTGATGACAAGGAAGATACCTTGGACACAGACACCGTTGCAGTGGTTGATGAAACAATTCTCCCTTCTGAACCACAAAAAGTGACCTGGAAAATCAGTAGTGAGAAAGATGAAATGACTGACACCCAAAACACGTGGGCAAAAATCGTGAGTGATAATTTTATATCCCAGGATTTTCCATACGAAGGTTATACCTATGCATCTATCACTGTAAGATACATGAAAAAATATGGGTACGATGTTCTTGTTAGTATAACTAAAGGTCAAATTGATGGACGTGAGTATTATGGAACAGATTATGTTACAGCAAGATTTGACGAAGGCGCACCGAAGAAGTATTATTATAATGAATCCGCAGATGGTAGTTCTGATGTAATCTTTATTCGAAATGCTTCTGATTTCATCAAACGATGCAAACAAGCAAAGGATATAAAAATTGATATACCAATTTATAAAGCTGGTCGTCCTGTTTTTGTTTTTCATGTTGATGAACCATTAGTTTGGCCGAATGAATAAAACAATAGGGAGGTTAATTATCGTAGTTCGTGATAAGAAGGATTCTTTATTATGGACGAATAAAAAACTATTAAAAATCTAAAATTTCTTTTCTATGAAACCATTTTATTTATTTCTTTTTTTCATGTTTTTTATTAGTGGTTCATATGCCCAAGAGTTAGCCCCTTTCTCTTTTAAAATAAAAAAGGAGGTAACTTATGATTTTGATGACGGTAGTGCGTGGGAGAATCCATTGATTCGCGATTTCCATCAAGATGGAGAAACATACACAATCGAGTACAAAGAAGGTCATCTGGTACGAAAAAGTGTAAAAGATGGGGCATTGATTTATAATCGGGAAATTGTATCTGTTTCAAGATATGTAGCAGAAGATGATATTAATTCTAATGTCTATATTCTTGTGACAAAAGACCAAGAAAGGATTATTCTAAGAATATCGAATAAAAATGGTAAGAAGGGGTATGTATTAAAATTCCCCCTACAAGGGAAAGACCATGATATTTTTGTCTTTATTGTCAGCGAAGGTTGATTGTCATCAAATATGATATAGATGAGAGTGTGCCGATTATGACACACGTTAGTTCTTATTTGGAGTTTGGCGCACCCGTGCAGTGTTTGCTGTGCGGGTTCTTGTTTTGATGTGCCGATGTGTGGTGCTTTGGTGCAGGGAATTTCGTGGTTTTCACTTTCCTTCCTTTTCTAACTGTAGCGGTGTAGCGGTGAGACGCTTCTTGGATTACTTGATGAAAGTCACTTTCGTTTCTTTTTGTTCATGTTGTGAGAGATTTGGTTTGTTCTTGCAAATGTACGGATTATTTACGTACGATAAAAGAAATTCGATAAAAAAATATCAGTTTCCATTTTTCATGTGCTATCTCACTCTTTAACAGACCCCACGCTATGTGCGGGTGAGCCCCTGTGCACCATTCCACAAATGTGATGATCCCTTCTTCGCAAGCATTTTAGAGGCTACTGCGTAAGCAATTATAAGGCTTGCCCACATCGAATATAATTTGAAACTTTGAAAAAATAATTTGAAAGTTGCAAATTTATTTTTGAAAGTTTCAAATATTTTTTTGCAAC
>JBGUGM010000037.1:0-2027 GCA_045111535.1 Bacteroidaceae bacterium | reverse complement strand
TAAGGTACACATGACATGAGGCTTACAATGCCAATTATATAATAATGTATCAGTCCCCATTTCCGTCTGGTTCACTATGATAAACGTGAAAAAAACTAAAAACTGAAAAAATAATTGGCGGAAAGTTGGTTTAGTAAAAATATTTTCGTTTAATTTGCAAGAGAAATCTAAAACCGATTATTATCACAACTAAAAAATACAATTTCTATGAGCACAATTCAGCCCAAATTGAGCGGTCTTAAGCCCGAGAACTTCCAGAAGGTGGTGAAGGGCAAGAAGACTGACCTGTACACCCTTGTGAACAAGGATGGTTATGAAGTATCAATCACGAACTACGGTGGCGCCATCGTTGCCATCATGGTACCCGACAAGGACGGCAAGGTTGCCAACGTCATTCAGGGACATGACAACATCGATGACGTCATGAACTCTCCGGAGAAATACCTCTCCACGCTGATTGGTCGTTTTGGCAACCGCATCGCTAATGGTAAGTTCACCCTGAACGGAAAAGAGTATCAACTTGCCGTGAATGATGGCCCCAACTCGCTGCACGGCGGTCCTACAGGACTCCACGCACAGGTGTTCGAGGCTTTCCAGACAGGTGAACAGAGCCTGACACTCAACTGCATCCTCCCCTACGGACATGAGGGTTTCACAGGTGAAGTGAAGATTTCTGTTGAATTCACATGGACTGACGAGAACGAACTCGTCATTGAGTATCTCGCCACGACAAACAAGAAGACCATCATCAACTTGACGCATCACGCGTACTTCTCTATACAGGGTATCGCAAACCCAACACCAGGCATCGAAGACCAAGTGCTGGAACTGAACGGCGACTTCTTCATCCCTGTTGACGCCACATGCATCCCAACAGGCGAAATCCTGAAGGTGGCTGGCACTCCGTTCGATTTTACCACACCAAAGGCTGTGGGTCAGGACATCGACGCTGATGATGAGCAAATCAAGAATGGTCATGGCTACGACCACTGCTTCGTGCTGAACAAGAAGGAGGTGGGCGAACTCTCATTCGCTGCCCGTCTGACTGATCCGAAGTCTGGCCGTACCCTCGAAACATACACGACCGAACCCGGTATGCAAGTTTACACCGACAACTGGGGCTCTGGCAATCCTATCCAGTCGGGATGCACGGCTCCACGCCGCTCTGCCATCTGCTTCGAGTGCCAGCACTTCCCAGATTCACCTAATCGCCCATACTTCCCATCTACCGTGCTCAAGCCAGGTGAGAAGTACACGCAGAAGACTATCTATAAGTTCGGAGTAAACTAATATTGCCATGAGATTAAAAATAGACGACGTACGTACACGCTTCATCAAGCATCTTGGTGGAGAGCCAGGGTCTGTGTATGCTTCTCCTGGCAGAATCAACCTCATTGGTGAGCACACCGACTACAATGGCGGTTTCGTGTTCCCAGGAGCAGTGGAACAGGGCATGATTGCGGAACTCCGTCCCAACGGATCACGCACCATCCGCGCCTACTCTATCGACTTGAAGGACTATGCAGAGTTCTCACTTGATGACGAGAAGGGTCCTCGTGCCAGCCATTTCCGCTACATCTTTGGTGTGGCTCGAGAGATGATGGCGCAGGGTGTGAAGGTGCAGGGCTTCGACACCGCCTTTGCAGGTGATGTGCCCAATGGTGCGGGCATGTCTTCATCGGCAGCCCTCGAAAGTTGCTATGCCTTTGCGCTGAATGACCTGTTCGGTGACAATAAAATAGACAAGATGACCCTCGCCAAAGTGGGTCAGGCAACAGAACATAAGTACATCGGCGTGAACTGTGGCATCATGGATCAGTTCGCTTCGGTGTTTGGCAAGAAGGGCAACCTCATGCGCCTCGACTGTCGTTCTGGAGAATATCAGTATTTCCCTTGGAATCCAAAAGGTTACAAACTCGTTCTTATCAACTCTTGCGTGAAGCATGAACTGGTGGGTTCAACTTACAATGACCGTCGCAAGTCATGCGAGAATTGTGTAAAAGCCATCAAGGAATTGCACCCCGAAA
>JBGUGM010000036.1:0-7861 GCA_045111535.1 Bacteroidaceae bacterium | reverse complement strand
CCCAAAGAAACCATGCATCGTATGTGAAAGAACTTTAGACACACAACTTGCACTGTGGTGAATTCGTCGAACTCACGTTATTTATATTGGGGAATCGGATTTCTCCCTTTTCCGACCGAAAAAACACAGAATGGCAAGAAAACTGTCAACTAATTTGTAACTTTGCAGCGTGAAATTGTCAACTGTCAATTGTCAACTACTTTTATGAGAGTGATTGGTTTTATTAAGAACTGGATGCTGCCGATTGCCATGCTGATGGGTGTGGCTTCTTATTTTCTCTATGTGAACATCCCTGCACTGGATGGGACGCATGAGGCGGTGAACAGGGCGATTAGTTATGTGCAGCCAGCCTTGCTCTTCTGTATGCTGTTTGTGAGTTTCTGTCGCATGAGCATCAAGGAGTTGAAGCCGCGGGCGTGGATGCTGGAGTTGCTGGCGATACAGGTGGTGAGTTTCGTGGTGATGGGGTTGCTGATTGTGTGGATGCCTGATGTGACGGGGCGTGTGGTGATTGAGAGCGCGATGATTTGCATGATTTGCCCGACGGCAACTGCGGCTGCGGTGGTGACGACACGTTTGCATGGCAATGCCAACGTGGTGGTGAGTTACACCTGTCTTATCAATATGGCGGTGTCGCTGATCGTGCCGGCAATGGTGCCATTCTTGCATGAGAGTGCCACGTCTGGCATGACCTTCGAACTCTCCTTCCTGCTGATTCTTGCCAAAGTGTTTCCTTTGCTTATCATGCCTTTGATTGTGGCATGGTTTGTACGGCATTTGTTCCCAAAGTTTCATGCGTTCATCTTGCGGCAACCGAATTTGGCATTCAACCTGTGGGCGGTGTCGTTGTCGTTGGCAATAGGCGTGTCAGTGAAGGCATTGGTGCATAGCGAGGAAGGTGTATGGACGATGGTGGGCATCGCTGTGGCATCTTTCATCTGTTGTTTGTTGCAGTTTGGACTCGGAAGACTGATTGGAAGGAGGCACGGAGAACCTGTGGCTGGTACACAGGCGCTGGGACAGAAGAACACGGTGTTTGCTATTTGGATGGGCTATACCTTCCTTGACCCTGTGACCGCTTTGGCTGGTGGCTTCTATTCGATTTGGCACAATGTGGTCAATTCGTGGCAACTGTGGAAAGTGCGTAAAGTTGAAAGTTGAGAGTTGAAATTTATTTGTGGGGGAAGAGGCGTTGGATGAGGTCGGTGCGCCCCATCTGACGAAGAAGGCGAAGGATGTTTTGACGTTCGGAAGGCTTGTACCAGAAGAAGAATTGACGCTGGGCAAGTTTTTCTTTTTGTGTCTTGGCAGACCAGACGGGTTGGAGGGTGTAGGGATGAAGCCCTGTGTACCATGCTTCGGTGGAGACGGTCATGGGGGTAGGGGTGAAGTCCTGCACCTGTTCAAGTTGGAAATTGAGGTCCTTGGTCAGTGTGGCAAGTTCTGCCATGTCTTCCGCTGTACAGCCAGGGTGACTGCTGATGAAGTAGGGGATGATTTGCTGACGCAGGTTCTTGCGTCGGTTCAATTCATCGAAAATGCGCTTGAAGTCGTAGAAAAGTTTGAAAGAGGGTTTGCGCATCAGGTCGAGCACACGGTCGGAGGTGTGTTCGGGTGCCACTTTCAGACGACCACTCACATGTTTGGTGATGAGTTCCTCGGTGTATTGACGATTGATGCGGTTTGTGCGCTCATCGCCTGTGTCGTGGAGCAGAAGGTCATAGCGGACACCTGAGCCAATAAAACTTTTCTTGATGCCTGGCATCTTATCGACAGCATGGTAGATATCGAGCAGGGCAGAGTGGTCGGTGTTGAGATTCTTGCATATGTTGGGATGGATGCAGGAAGGACGTTTGCACTGGTGGCAAAGGTCAAGATTCTTGCCGTGCATGGCGTACATGTTGGCAGAAGGACCGCCAAGGTCACTTAAATAGCCCTTGAAGTCGGGCAATTGCGTGATGGCTTTGACTTCCTTGAGAATGCTCTCCTTGCTCCGTGAGGTGATGAACTTGCCTTGATGGGCAGAAATGGTACAGAAAGCGCACCCCCCAAAGCATCCTCGATGGAGGCAAACAGAGAACTTAATCATGTCGTAAGCAGGGATGCGCTTGCCTTTGTATTTAGGGTGGGGCAGACGGGTGTAGGGAAGGTCAAAGGAGTGATCCAACTCGTCTTGGGTAAGGGGCTGATAAGGTGGATTCACTACTGCATAACGTCCATCCACTTCCTGAATGATTCTCTTTGCTTCATATTTATTCGATTCTTCCTCGATATGACGGAAGTTCTCGGCTTGTGCACGTTTGTTGCGCAGACACTCTTCATGGCTGTGCAATACAATATCGTCTGGACGGATACCACCAGGTATTTCGTTTTTCTGCAAGAGCGATACCGTTTGTTTCTGAGGGAATCGTGCCATAAGGTTGCGGAACATTTTCACGTCGATGTCGCAGTCTTGCTCCACTAAGAGTTGTACCAGAGAGGTCATCGGCTTTTCGCCCATGCCATAGATGAGCAGGTCGGCACCCGAAGGATGCAGAATGGTGGGCATTAGTTTATCTTGCCAATAGTCGTAGTGAGTGAGACGACGAAGGCTGGCTTCGATGCCACCAATGACAACGGGTACTTCGGGGAAGAGTTCCTTCAGGATACGTGTATAGACGATAGTGGGGTATTCGGGACGGAGGTCATGACGACCATCAGGCGAATAGGCATCCTCCGAACGAAGTCGCTTGTTGGCGGTGTATTTGTTGACCATCGAGTCCATCGCCCCTGGTGCAATGGCGAAGAAGAGACGAGGACGCCCCAATTTCTTGAAATCACGGTAATCACCATGCCAGTCAGGTTGTGGCACAATCGCCACTTTCAGTCCTTCCGCTTCCAGAATGCGCCCAATGACTGCCGCTGCAAACGAGGGGTGATCCACGTAAGCATCGCCTGAGAAGAGGATGACATCAAGCGAGTCCCAGCCGAGGCGTTCAAGTTCTTTCTTTGTAGTTGGCAACCAAGTCATCAATCTAAGAAGTTGAGGAATGCTTTGGTGAGTGCATTAAGTTTCTTGCGGTCGGTGATGCTTTCGAGGGGGAAACCGAGACGGACAAAGCGCTGTTGTTGGGCGATGCCGGCACAGTTGCCATTGGCATAGGTGAGCATGGCAAAGGCTTGACCAGAAGGAGCGAGTACCGATGGGGAAGGCACGCAGTAACTGTCGGGGTTCATAGTGCGGTAGATGTCGAAGGTGAGACCACAACCTGATATAGTTGAGAGTTGAGAGTTGAGAGTTGAAAGTTGGGTTGCAACGGTACCTCCGATGGAAGGACATCCAGGGTTGGCAGCACTCATCAGCACTTTGCCACCTTGGTTGTAGTATTGTTCCACGAGGGTGTTGGTGCGACTGTTGAACTGCTTCTGGGTGCCGTAGATGAGGTCAATGATAGGGTAGTTGGAGAGGGTTACTTTTCCTTCGGAGAGTGCCTGCTCGCTGCATGAAGTGAAGGAGTGGTTACCTGTCAGCATAATGGCACGACCATGAATGACGGGGTAGTCGAAGGTGTTGCCCATCATGAGTTGCCCCTCCAATTCCATGCCGCTCATGCCGAGTCCGTCGGAGGCCTCACTGCCTGCCTTGGAGCGGTCGAAGTAGCGTTGTCTGCCACAGAAACCAGTATAGGAACCATAGGGTACACCAGGATCTGCATCGAGGTCAAATCCGCATTCTGTCATCGTGTCAATCACCTTAGGACCTTCCAGTCGTGTAAAGGCGTTGACCACCAGCACGGTGCCTTTATTCTGAGAAGAAATGCCACAAGCCAGCACTTCTGAAGGAAAACTCTCGCCACCTTCATTTAAGGCAGTGATTTTGAAGGAATAAACCTCGTCTGGATTCAGTTCGATGGTGTGGCTTGTGCCTTTGACGATGATGCCATTGTCAAAGCCTTGATGACCACGACGCGTGTAGATGATATACTCCTTCGGCTTTGCTGTTGGCTCCAATGGATCCTCTACGGGAGACCATGAAAGAGTTGCCGTGTTTCGTGCCTCATTCAACGTGATGGCGAAGTTCTCGACAGGCAGAGGTTGGATGATGTAATCACGCTGATAGAGCGTGGCGATATACTTCACGATGGTCTTATACACGGAGCGTGAGAGGTCAAACTTGAAGTGCGGGTCGTAAGCCATCCGCATGTCGGCAAAGTTCTGGTGAGAGAGCATTTCGAGGATGCAGGCAGGAGGCATCGGAGCACGCGCTTCGCCATAGTTGCGGTTCCAAAGTTGACGTACCTGCCAATGGTATTTCTTCAGGTCAGTGGTGAAGTTCGTGAGGAACATGCTGATGAGGTCTCTGGACACATACCTGTCCATTCCTGCTCCCGTCTTGCCATCATTGAAATCAGTCATATAAACACCTAATGAACCTACAAAGGCATCATCTGTCTTCACACCCGCATCGGTGTGGAATGCCACAGAGATGTCGAGTGGCACCTTGAGCCCATCCTCACGTTTAGGGTTATAGACGGAACCTCCTGACAAGTAATTGACAGAGGCAGAACGTGCGTTGATATCATTGTTGTAGTCGTTGTCGCCAAAGGGTTCGGTGTGCACCTTGTAAGGGAAACCAAACCACTGTACGCTGTACTTGGCTGCCTCAGCCCATCGAGGTAATCCTGATGGACGTACTCTGCCGTGATGTCCTTCGGGTACGATGTTGCCCATGCCACCTCCGAAGCGTACGGCATCAGCACATACCACCCCTTTGTGCTTGCTATGATTGGAGAGTGACACCATGCCGTAGTTGTGTTCGCCCTGGTCAAACTCGAAGGTGCCGAGATACACCCATGTGCCACCTCCCATTTGCTGGTTCACCTTGAATTGCGTGGTGCCTCCCTTGTGATAGACAGTGTAAGTGGCATCATCCACTGCGTCCTTGTGAGTAGGGTAGGTCACATAAACCGCATACTTACCCTCTTCGGGAATGTTGGGAATCCATTGTGCGATGCCCTCATCCTTTGGTGAGGAGACGGTGGGTACATAACGTGCACTACCATCCGTAAAAGGTGAGTCGCAGGACTCATACACAGTTTTGTATTGTGCAAATCCGTGCCCATCAGTGGTTTGCCACTTGATGTTCTTCTGCTTGCGTCGGAAGGATTCAAGGTAAGTGCCTCCTTTATGGGGTTGGTCATTATCTATGATGACTTCATGTGTCTGGTAGTCGCGTTCGCGAGGTGTGAAGACCACTGCCCCTGCATTTTGCAACATGGGGATGATGAATGGAATGACAAACGTCTGTGAGAAGAGGTCTTCTGTGGTGCAGAAAAGTCGTGGACGTTGCCAATACCAATCATCCTTTTCCAATCGGTAGTAGCGTCCATGACTCTGCCATAGGGCGATGTGGTTGCCCTCCAATCCCTTCTCAGCAGTATAAGGACGAGAGACGTTTTTCACCCAAGGTTCTCCTTTGTAGGTCTCTTCCAAGAGTCGTGTCGGGTCTTTCTTCCCCTTCCTGAAATAGTTAGGTACAAGGTCTTCAATGGCTCTTCCATCGGTTTCCACCACCACGTCATAGCCTCTCTGTCCAACAGAAAGGAAGGAGCGTATGTCTTTATACACTCTTTCCACGACTTCTGGCGTGAAATGCTGTTCAGGGAAACCGCCACCCAACACAATGCGGATGCTTTCGTTCTCACTGTCAATGTCGCATGCCTCCACCTTCGAAGGCTTGATGTTGGCATCATAGCGTGTATAATTTTCAGCCCATGTGGTCAGTTGGCTTTGCAGACTCTGTGAATTGCCGTAGCAAGGAAGTGTCAGCAACAGAAGTAGTAGTATAGTCCTTGTCATTCCTTATACTTGATTTTTTGAAATCCCACCAGTTTGTCATACCTCTCTCCGAAGGGACGATGATAGACAAACACTTCGTATTCATTCTCTGTCTGATGGAAGTCACCTTCACAGGGTCGGGTTTGTCCCTCGGTTTCTCCATCACGTTTGTACATATACATATAATTATAGGAGCCCATCTTCAAAGGTGTCATCAGTTCGTACTGATGGTCAATGAGGTTGTACTCCATTTTGTATGCCTCTTCCATGCGATTGTTGGTCAAGTCACCAAACAGATACACGTCACCTCCTGGTACTGGAGGAATCTGCAAGGTGAAGTGCGTGAAGATGTAGTCGCTTTCCGTGTCGTTGTTGTAGTTCTCATCATTTCGGATGTAGAAGCGTCCATTTTGGTCTTCGTCGTACAGGTAGTTGATGCGCTGCTCGTCGGCAAAGAGTATGGCATGGTAGTAAGTGTCATCATATTCCATGTGTTCCACGTGCATGGTAGGCACATACTCGTCCAGAATCTCGAAACGCCGGTACTCATTTCCCGCAGGGAAGATGAGTGAGCGGTTATGGTTGAAGATGAGTTTGTCTACCTGCATCAGCGTGGGACGTAAGTCCTCCACATGTGTGTCCCAACGTCGGTTCTGTCGCACAACATACTTGAACTCATTCACAGGGTTACTCACTTGATAACCCTTGTAATTCACGGTATATTCCACCTGCTGATGTGAATCGTAAGTGTCAATGTCCGTATTTGAAGTCACGTGGATGTCCACACCCACGCGAGGTTCGATAACAGAGAAACAAGCCTGTGCCACAGGTTCATCCTCACCATCCTCATAAATGTTCACACGGTAGTTGCCCGATACCAGCAGTCGTGTGTTCTCATTAGGTAGAGTAAACCAATAGTGGCAGTAGTGCATCTCTGTGCCCATGGCTTGCTCGTAGTCGTCGATGCGCTGTTCCTCGAAGCCCGTCATGTAATCGCTGGTCAGCAAGTCACTCTCTGTCCAGTCGGCATTGCAGTGGGTGATGGTGTAGTTGTATCGCTCATACTGCGCCTGCAAGTCATCGAAACTTACCTCCACCTGATGTCCCCGAGCCAGCAGCATCACAGATGGCGTACCCCATTCACCATCCACTTTCACCTGCAATGTCTTGATGCGAGGTGAAAAGCAGATGTTCTCTTGAGCGTTGAGAAACAACGGACAACAGACCACTGACAACAGACAATATTTAATCAATCTCAACATTCACTTTGCCTTTTATATCCTCCACGTTCGCGCCCACATTCATGATGTAAGTACCTTTCGTGAGTGTCCATTCATGCTTAGTCTCATCGTAGTACTTGAGTTCCTCCTTTGGAATCGTGATGCGGAGGGTTTCGCTTTCGCCAGGTTCCAATGTGCGAGTCTTGGCAAATCCTTTCAGTTCTTTTGCTGCACGGGGCACATTGCTTTGTGGGGCTGTGATATAAACCTGTGCAATTTCTTTGCCAGCCACCTTACCCGTGTTGGTCACCTGCACACTCACCACCACGTTGTCGTTCTCTTGTACTGCGATGGGCTTGCCATAGGCGAACTTTGTGTAACTCAATCCATAACCGAAGGGGAAGAGAGGTTTCACGTTGTTCGTGGAGAAATGACGGTAGCCCACGAAGATGTCCTCTTTGTAATAGACCTCCTTGTTCACTCCAGGATATGCCTCCTTGCCATACTGCACGTAGGGGTAGTCTTCATACTTCTGAGCGAAGGTCACTGGCAGTTTTCCGCTTGGGCACACTGTTCCGCTCAGCACATTGACGAGTGCTGTGCCAGCCTCGCTGCCCAGATACCAGCAGTGAACCAGTCCTGCCACGTCCTTCAACCAAGGCATGGCGTAGGGGTTACCACCAAACGTCACCACGATGATGTTCTTCTGAATCTTTGCCAGTTCTGCAATCAATTCATTCTGTCCGTAAGGAAGGTCATAACTTTCGCGGTCACCATTCTCACAGTCCTGACGATTGTTCTTGTTCAGGCCTCCGATGAAGATG
>JBGUGM010000035.1:0-4656 GCA_045111535.1 Bacteroidaceae bacterium | reverse complement strand
ATCCTTGCCGTAGTGTGCGTAGTGACCTGAAGTCACATAGAGATTCTTGCCACCGATGTGTGGAGTGATAACCTCCTGATAGCCATATCGCTTCTGAATTTTGCGCAAGAAGTCCTGCAAACGCAGACGAACGGCAGTTCCCTTGGGCAACCACATCGGCAGACCCTTACCAACGCGGTCGGAGAACATGAACAATTCCATCTCCTTGCCAATCTTTCTGTGGTCACGCTTCTTTGCCTCCTCAAGAGCCACCAGATACTCATCCAGCATCTTCTTCTTGGGGAACGAGATACCATAGATACGGGTCATCATCGGACGCTTCTCGTCACCACGCCAGTAGGCAGCAGCCAACGACAAGAGTTTGAAAGCCTTGATAGGCGCAGTGGTCATCAAGTGAGGACCTTTACAGAGGTCGATATAGTTACCTTGCGTGTAAGTCGTGATTTTACCATCCTCCAACTCCGCAATCAGCTCGTTCTTGTAGGTCTGACCCTTCGAAGCGAAGAGTTCCATCACATCTTTCTTGGAGATGTCCTTTCTCACCAGCGCCTCCTTCTTCTGCTGCAGTTCCTGCATCTTCTTCTCAATCTTCGGGAAGTCAGCGTCGCTCAGTTTCACACCCTCAGGTGGCATCACGTCATAGTAGAAGCCATTCTCGATGGCAGGACCGATACCGAATTGGGTGCCTGGCCACAACTCCTCAATTGCCTCAGCCATCAGGTGTGCCGAAGTGTGCCAGAAAGCATGCTTACCCTCAGCATCCTCAAACTTGTACAGTGCAATCGTTGCATCCTCATTGATGGGGCGGTTCAACTCCGTCGTCTCGCCGTTCACACCACACGCAATCACGTCTTGCGCCAATCTCTGGCTGATGCTCTCGGCAATCTCTAAGCCCGTCACGCCAGCCTCATACTCGCGCACGGAATTGTCTGGAAAAGTAATCTTTATCATATTGTTGTTTTATTTGTAATCTTCCTTTTCTGTGGTCTTTTGCCTTCCTTTCGACAAAAATCTTGCAAATTTACTACTTAATTTCTGTATAACCATCATCTTTCCCCAAAAATCCCTGATTTGTGCCCGAAAACTTGCTTTTCCATCCACAAATGCCCTCCACGGCGATATATAAGCATTTCCAACAACATATATAAATATTTTTGAGATATGCAAGTTATTCTCCCTTTTTCTACTTTTTTGGTAACTAGTAACCATTTTCGGCTATTTTGACAGGTGTATTACGTAAGCGTTGGTGTCTTTACGGGCAACGCACGAGTGTCTTTGCGGGCAACATACGCAAGTCTTTGTGGGGGTCTCAGGGTGGGGGTCTACGGGCGAGGCAACATGTAGCAGTTTGCAATGTCGCCATTCTTGAGGTGAGGGAGTGGGCAAGGTGTGAATTTTGTGAATTTGTGAATTTGTGTATTTGTGAATTTTGTGTGAACGAGCAAGCCTATAATAAATATATATAATATATAATAAATATATATAAATATATATTTATTACACTTCTTCCCCCTATTAGTAATCCCCCAAGCCAACTTGCGAATTCACAAATTCACAAATTCACAAAATTCACACTTTTGATGCAATTGTTTTTATATCAATATGTTGAGAAAACGTCTTGTTTCTGCTTTCCTGATTTTGTTGTCATGTCTCTCGCTCTTTTTGCGATTTGACCCCTCATTTTTGATCTCTTTACACCCCGTTTTTACCCCTCTTGTGCTCAAAATTTATTGTTTTTCTTGCAAAAGTGGTGGTCCTCCGGGACACCCAGTTGGGACAAAAATAGGGCAAAAAACGAAGAAAAACATGCAACTTTTTTGTGACGGTTTCGTTTTTCAAGTGTATGCTGTATCAGAAACACCAAAACAAAAAACAAAAACAATGAAAAAAATGAAGACAAAAACAATTGGATTGATGGTGGTTCTGGCAGGGCTGTTGTGCTCGTGCCAGCAGCAAAACCAGCAGAGTTCAGAAACGCAAGGAGCAGAATACGATGCGTGTTGGAATGTGGGTGATTCCCTGTCAGACATGAAGAGACTCCACCAGTGGGAAGCCTACGTGGAGGAGCATCCCCAAGATGAGATGGGATGGAGGAATCTGTATCATGCAAAGTCTCTTTTCTTTTGGTGGGAGCGTAAACAGAAGAGTCATGAGCAGATGGAGAAGGAGCGTAAGGAGTTTATTCTGCGCGTGAAGGAGAGCATTCCTGATACCTACACCTATTATTTGCTGGCGATGGAGATCACCTACGATTATAATGAAAGTAAAAAATATGCTGAAGAAGCGCTGAAGCGGTTGCCTGAAAAGTTGTATGAAGATGACTACAAGACTTGGTGCAGGTATTTACTCAGAGAGGATGGCGGAAAGCGTCTGAAGGACATGCTGACACGCTACTACAAGAGCGGGCTGCTTTCGCCCGAGGTGCTCTACTATCATTATAACGAGATGCAGGGAATGGAAGAGGGAGGCATCTATTTGGGCGAATGGGAGGGTGACCTCATTCCCAAGAAGATGATTCAGATGGTGCTGGGCATGCACAAGGACAAGGTGCTGGTCAACCGAAATGGCGACTGGTATAAAGTGTGGAAGGCGTGCAAGATCCCAGGACCTGCTGAGAACTGGGCGGAGACCACCCCGATGGATACCGTTAATCCTGGTAACTATTATAACATACAAACCCTCAAGATGTTGGCTTGGATTGGAGAGCACAGTGAGCACCCCGTCTATTTCTCAGCTTCGAATTTGAGTAACCATCGAAGAGAAGTACTCCCCAAGGAATTGTTGAAGAATTTCTACAACGAAGGACTGCTCCTGCGCTACTCGCCCAAGCCCTACGACAACATCGCTGTGACTTGCCGTAACATAGAGGAACGCTATTCGCTCGACTACCTCTACCTCCCCTTCACGCCGTCGAAGGACAGCGAAAAATACTATTCCGACGCCACCGGTTGCACAAGCCAAACCATCGTTCTGTTGCAAGGCATTCTGCCCCACTATCAGAAGTATGACCCAGAGCGGTGCCATTGGCTGAGTGGCGTGTTGCTCAAGGCGATTGAAAATAGGCGCAGTAATGACTACAGCGAAAACAGTTTAAAGGAAATCCGTCAGTATTACGAATCCACAAAATTAGCCGCACAATGAGTATCCTCCTGTTCAAATCCCATCGGCAGATGACCGATGAAGAACTGATGCAGCGTGTGGCTCACGACAGCGACTCTGCCTTCGAAGAACTGTACCGTCGGTATGCCCGACGGTTACAGGGCTTCTTTTTCCGTCAACTTGGTGGTGATGACGAGGCTGCTGCTGACTTCACCCATGATGTGTTCCTTCGAGTGTATGAGGCACGCGACAAATACATGGAGAGCAATAATGTGGCTACTTGGCTTTTCTCCATCGCCTACAATCTCTGCAAGAACACCTACCGCCACAACGAGCACGTGATGAACTTTCTCGCCACCCTCGATGCCGAGCCTGTCAGCGAGGAAGATGTGGAGGTGAGGCTCACTCAAGAGCAACAGCGGGATGCCGTTCGGAAAGTGCTCGCATCACTACCGCCACCGCTTCACCTGCTCTTTTCCCTGCATTACGAAGAAGGACTCTCCATTCCCCAGATAGCGCAGATTGAGCACTTGTCGGAAGGGGTAGTGAGAGCGAGAATCTATAAAACAATGAATATTATACGAAAAAAACTTGCAAGCATATGACCACACATTCACAACATCCAGAGAACATGAGCAATGAGGACATCATTGCGATGGCATGTAGCATCCGCGAAGAGGACAACAAGCAACTGCACGTGCGTCCTTGGAAATCACGCAGTCGCATCGCTTGGTACATTGTCGTTCCAGCCGCCTGCCTCGTGGGCTTCTTCCTTGGCTACTGCCTTCGTCCTTCCACCACAGGAGAGCCACCACAGGACTTGACTTCCTACATCACCACAGACACTGTCTATGTGCATGAGGTGGTGCACGACACCGTCTATCAGACCACCGACCCTCATCGTCCCGTGCGTCCACGCCCCATCACCGCATCTCAAGGGGCATCCTCAGAGCCGAGAAAGATTGGCATCTCCGTGCTCGAGGA
Organism: Bacteroidaceae bacterium; assembly: GCA_045111535.1. Taxonomy (GTDB): domain Bacteria; phylum Bacteroidota; class Bacteroidia; order Bacteroidales; family Bacteroidaceae; genus Minthosoma. Next base: position 573 of record JBGUGM010000035.1, on the reverse strand, counting down.
CAACATCCGCTATGACCTGTTGGCATCCAATCACGATATGCAGATGTATTGACTTTTATTCTGAAGTTTCCGGGGGAGTTTGGGCTTTCTGGGGAAGATAATAGGAGTCACGTGTGGCTCCTATTTCTTTTTGATGTTCTGGTTTTTCTTGATGATGTTGTATGCCTGATAAATGCCGAGTTCTCCTGCTTTGGAGAGGTCGGGGATGGCATTGGGGGCATCGTCGAGGAGAAGGTAGAGGATGCCGCGATTGAAGTAGGCTTCGGCAAAGTGATCGTTCTGCTGGATGACACGGGTGAAGCCTTCGATGGCTTCGTTGATGTTGCCTGCCTGTGCCTGTTGGAAGGCGTGCTCGAAGGTGTCGAGGAGGTCGTTTCTTCCTGCTGCTCTGTAGAGTTGGTAGGTGTTTTCGTTGGGAAGCATGAGTTTGGCTTCCTGTTCATGATTCTGCACTCTGCCTCGGTATTCGCTTTCGTATTGTGGCTCTTGCTCCTGAGTGTCTTCTTCGACGAGTTTCTGGTAGTCGTCGAGGTTGATCTGCGATTTCTTGCGGGTCTTGTTCTTCTGGCGTGA
>JBGUGM010000034.1:0-9725 GCA_045111535.1 Bacteroidaceae bacterium | reverse complement strand
TCACCACTACATCTACGCGTTGCGGGCACGTCGAAAGTTTCCTTCACGGGATTATAGCCTTCAACTGACCAATCGTGCACATCTATGAAATGACGGACGAATCCTTCGAAGTCACAATTCAATACATTACGATCCACCTTTCCGCTATCCCAATGGTAATAGGAGACATAGGCGTATCTGCCATTCTCCTGTTTTTCGATAGCATAAGTCCACTCTTTCTTGAGCATCTCTTTCGTAGCCCAGAAATAGGTCTCTTTCATTTTTTCGAATGCCTTGTCAAGATAGACATTGATGTCGTAACCGTATGGAAATTTCTTGCTCATATCAGTTTGGATATTAAAATTGAAGATTTCGCCACAAAGGTACAAAAAACTGTCAACTGTCAACTGTCAACTATCAACTTTTTATTATCTTTGCACCCAGAAACGACTAAAACCTATACAAAAATGAAGACTAAACTGATATTGACAATGGTTGCTGCATGGATAGCAACCATCTGTATGGCACAAGAAGAACAGAGCACGCCTGTGGTTGAAACGACGTCGGGGCCTATCAAGGGCATCATACAGGAAGGCACAAATGCTTTCCTCGCCATCCCCTACGCAACCGTGGAGCGTTTCATGCCCCCAAAGCCCGTGAAGGCATGGAAGGACGTGAGGAATTGTGACAAGTGGGGACCTCAAGCAATGCAGCAGACGAACCGCCCGATGTCGGAAGATGAGATGTCGGAGCAATGCTGTGTGCTGAACGTATGGAGCAACAACCTTCCACCACGCCCCCGTCCGGGTGTAAATCTCAGACCAGCAGAACCCAAACCTGTGATGGTATGGCTGCATGGCGGTGGTTTCGACAGTGGCACACCTGCATGGGATCCAGGCATGTGTCTGGCAAAGAAAGATGTGGTGGTGGTGAGTGTGACTCACCGTCTCAACATCCTCGGATTCCTTGACCTCTCCACATGTGGCGAGAAATATAAGCACTCAGGCAATGTGGGTATGCTGGATGTGGTGCAGGCATTGCAATGGGTGAAGAACAACATCCACAGGTTCGGTGGCGACCCCAACAATGTGACCATTTTCGGAGAATCAGGAGGTGGTGGCAAAGTGGGTTCTCTGCTCTGTATGCCTCCTGCCAAGGGTTTGTTTCACAAAGCCATCATCATGAGTGGCACCATTCTGAATGTGAATACGAAAGCGATGACGGAGGAATTGGGTGAAGCGGTGCTGAAGGAACTGGGCATCAGCAAGGCAGAGGTGGACAAGATTAAGGATGTGCCTTACAAGGATTTGTATGCTGCTGGTCAGCGTGCAATGGCAGCCAGCATCGGCACCCGTCGTCCCGGCACCCCGATGATGTGGGGATTCGGTCCTACTCCTGACGGTGAGACGATGGTGCAGCAACCCTTCCAACCTGCCTTCCCAAGTTTCAGCGACAACATCCCTATCCTGATTGGTACGACATTCAATGAATTACAACGTCAAAGATACAATCAGAAGATGACCTTGGAAGAGGCTCGTGCAGAACTGCAACGCACCTTCGGCGATGAAACAGATGCCTATATCGAAGCATTCAAGGAGGCTTATCCACAGAAAGCGAGTTCCGATGAACGTCTGCCTCAAGACTTGTTGAGCATCGACTGGCTCTTCCGTCCCAAGACTCTCATCACGGCTGATGCCATTGGTGGTAAGCGCAAGGCTGACACCTATATGTATATGTTCACGGTGAATGAGTCGGGAACCAACAACGAGCCCAAAGGCTCTGCACACGGTGCCGAACTGAAGTACTGCTTCGACGTGCTTCACCACTACACGAATCAGTTGTCGCAAAGTACTGTCCTAGAGAACCAGAAATGGTCAACAACGATGAGCGACATCTGGGCAAAGTTCGCCCACGACGGCAACCCCAACCGCGAGGGAGTTCCTACATGGAAACCTTACACTGCAGAGAACGGAGAACTGATGGAGATTGGTGGTGACAAACTGCGCATCCACCACAACCATGACCGCAAACTCGCTGAAATCATCGACAGGCATTGCTTCAAGCAACTGGACGAGTTCAGAAAGACGCACTAGTCCGCATCCTTCAGCACCGGGAACTTCCTTCTGAACTCACGAAGTTTCTGAAGTTCCAATTCAACAGTGATGGCAGAATCCTCGTCAAGTGGGCAGGCTGCGACAGTATTGCCATAATGGTCAACAAGCAGGGTGCCACCACTATAACGTCCACTTTGATCTTGTCCAATACGATTCACACCTGCCACATAACACTGATTCTCAATGGCACGGGCATGAATCAAGGTGTCCCACACTGCCAAGCGACTGGTTGGCCATGAGCCCACATAAAGGGCACAATCATAAGGAATCTTCTCGTTGTTGCGTGAGAAGCATGGGAAACGAAGGTCATAGCACACCTGCAAGAGGAATCGGCAACCACGAAACTCCACCACTACACGCTCATTGCCACGTGTATAACGCAAATGCTCATCAGCATAGGTAAAGAGATGGTGCTTATCGTATGTTATCACCTCGCCATTGGGCTTGACGAAGTACATGCGGTTATAGTAACGTCCATCCACTTCTGTCGCCACACTGCCACAAATGGCTCCCTTGAGTTCTGCAGCCATATTCTTCATCCAGGTGAGAGAACTCTCATCCTTCTCGGCAATGCCTTCGGGATTGACGGCAAAGCCAGTGGAGAACATTTCAGGCAACACGTAAAGGTCACTCTTGTCAAGTCCCCAAAGGATTTCTGCTATTTTCTCTTGATTCGCTGCGGGATCACCCCACACGATGTCATTCTGCAACAAAGATATTTTCATGCCTTTTTCTTTTTCAAATTCAATACAATGCCTGCCACAATCAACAACACGAGCACTGCCAATGCCACGTAGGCAATGGATTCTGTGGTTTGGATGCTCTGTGGCTTGAAGGTGAGCACCACCTCATGCTTGCCTGAAGGTACATTGAGCGCACGCAACACATAGTTGGCACGTCCCAATTCTGCTGGCTGCCCATCAATGGTGGCTGTCCAACCCGGGTAATACACTTCGGAGAAGACAACCAAACCTCCTTGAGCGGATTCCACTTCATACTTTGCTTCATTGGCTTCGTAAGATGTCAATTTGACTGTACCCTCACCTCCTGCCTTCAGGAAACCGAAATCTGCTTTCGCCACCACAGCGGTATTGCGGAGATTGACTTTCGAGAGGGCATCAAGTTCTTCATTGGCATTGGCTGCCCACTGGATGTTGGTGACAAACCACGCATTGCCCATTGCCGTCACATTCTCCACGGGCATCTTGATTTCACCCTTCTCACCAGCACCCAAGATGAACCAACGGGTGTTGAGCATGTTGATGACAGGGAAGAGGGAATCGATGTTGACTACAGAGAGGTCATAAATGGGATATGGTGTCTGACGCTCCATCATCGTCAACGTGTCAATAGGAGCCACACGCAAGGCATCATACACCTTCGACATCTCAGGAGCGATGTGTGCCTCGATGAGTTCCTGATAACGACGAAGTTTGGCAGCATGATAACCTCCCACAGAACTATAGAAAGCACTGGTGGTGTTGTCATTGAAGGTGGACACGGTGAAGTTCAGTACACGATAGTCGCGCCCATCCCCACTCTGCTCAATGATATACTTGTCTGCATCCGTCTTCTGAATACGTGCCACGCCCTGTGGCTCTACAAACATGTCATCGTGGAGGTAACGCTTGTTCACACCCCACATATCCACGAGGCAAATCACCAGAAGAGCCACACTCAGCAAACTCACCTGCACAGGCTTCACCTCTGCATCTTTCTTCTTTTTTGCATACCACCACATGGCACCCACACCCAACAAGATGAACAGGATGCTGCGCCATGCATCAGCACTCACCATCGCACCACGCATATCGGAGATGCTGCGCAAGATGTTCTGTCCGAAGGCTGCATCGAAATAACCAGCATCCACATACTGACGCACTGCCGCTTTGTCGTTCATACTGAGGCAATCGTGTCCAAGACCGGGTGCCATCACATAGATGAGACAAATGACAACGGTGAAGACAGTGGCTATCAGCAGGGGCTTCATGCGAGGGTTCTCCACCCACAATTTCAAACCCCACAGGGCAATGAACGGCACCACAAACTCCACCACCACGAGGATGCTCGCAACGGTGCGGAACTTCGAATACATGGGCACGTGGTCGATGAACCAATCGGTGAAGGGCATAAAGTTGTGTCCCCACGAAAGCAGCAAGGTCAAGAAGCCTGCCACGAGAAGCGCCCACTTCAGAGGGTGCTTATTGGGAATCACGAGCAAGCCCATCACAAAGAGCATGCACACCAAGGCGCCCAGATAGACAGGACCACTCGTGCCTGGCTGTTCACCCCAATACTGTGTGAATGCACCATAGATGCCCATCTGCTCCAGTTGACCATCAGCCTTCTTCATGGCTGTCTTGTTCATGGAGAGCGGCATGCTCGCCCCACCCTTCACATCAGGAATAAGGAAGGTCAGCGACTCATCAATGCCATAACTCCATGCGGTGATGTAACTGCGTTCCAAACCGCTATCCGTCTGGTCAGACACCTTACCCTGCTTCACCAGTTCACTCTTGCCACGCATGGTGTCTTTGGAGTATTCGTAAGTATGGTAGAGATTGCTGATATTCAAGCAAATGGCAATCACTGCAGCCAAAGCCACACCAGCGGTTGCCTTACCGAAAGAAGCCAATTCCTTCTCCTTGATGGCTTGGATGAGATACGCCACCACCATCAGGATTTCAATGATCAGGAAGTAGTAGGACATCTGCACGTGATTCGCCTGAATCTGCAAGGTGGCAAAGATGGCTGTGACAATGGTGCCCAAGAGGTATTTCTTCCGATAGCACAGGGCGATACCTGCAATGGTGGGAGGAATATATGCCAATGCCATCACCTTCCAGATGTGACCTGCGGCGATGATGATGAAGAAATAACTGCTGAATGCCCATACCACCGCACCTAAGGCAGCCATCCAATGACGAAAATCGAAGGCACGAAGCAGGATGTAGAAGCCCAGCATGGAGGCAAAGATGTACCAGACATAATCGGGAAACCACAGGTGATATGCCTTCTCCACAAACGACATCGCCTTGGTGGAGTCATACGAAGGGGCAATCTGATAGGTGGGCATACCACCAAACAGGCTTGTCACCCAACGAGGCGTTTCACCCTCATGTGCATCACGGTATGCATTGATTTCCACATTGATACCATCATTGGCACCACTATCGTGCTGTTCGAGGCGATAGCCCTTGCTGATGGGCGACATGAAATACGCAAACGCAATGGCAGCAAACAAGGCAATGCAATATACGTCTGGCAAAATCTTCTTAAAATTGAATGTCATATATAAAGATGTATTGATTTCAGCGTGCAAAGGTAGGCATTTTAAATTAAAAAAACACCCCGAAAGGCTAATTATCAATTTTCAATTGTCAATTATCAATTATTTTCCTTACCTTTGCACCATCAAACTAAAAAACACAAATGGTAGAAAGAAAGGTTAGGGTGCGCTTCGCACCAAGTCCTACGGGACCTCTTCATATTGGTGGTGTGCGCACTGCTCTCTATAATTACCTCTTCGCCAAACAGCATGGCGGTGACTTGATTTTCCGTATCGAGGATACGGATTCCACTCGTTTTGTGCCTGGTGCTGAGGAGTATATCATCGAGGCTTTCAACTGGCTCGGCATTCAATTCGACGAGGGTGTAAGTTTTGGTGGCAATTATGGTCCTTACCGTCAGAGCGAACGTAGAGACATCTATAAGAAATATGTGCAGGTGCTGTTGGACAACGGCAAGGCATATTATGCTTTCGACACCCCTGAGGAGTTGAACAAGAAGCGTGAGGAGGTGGAGAATTTCCAGTATGACGCTTCAACTCGTGGTCAGATGCGCAATTCATTGACACTGTCCAAGGAAGAAGTGGAGAAGATGATTGCCAATGGCGAACAGTATGTGGTGCGCTTCAAGATTGAGCCAGGAAGAGACGTGCTGGTGGACGACTTGATTCGTGGCGAGGTGACCATCAACTCTTCGATTCTGGATGACAAGGTGCTCTACAAGAGTGCTGACGAACTGCCCACCTATCACTTGGCAAACATCGTGGATGACCACTTGATGGAGGTCACGCACGTGATTCGTGGTGAGGAATGGTTACCCTCTGCCCCACTCCATGTATTGCTCTACGAGGCTTTCGGATGGGCTGACACCATGCCACGTTTTGCTCACTTGCCACTGCTCCTGAAACCTATCGGCAACGGAAAACTCTCAAAGCGTGATGGCGACAAACTGGGCTTCCCTGTGTTCCCACTCGAATGGCATGACCCCAAGAGTGGCGAGATCAGTTCTGGTTATCGTGAGAAAGGCTATCTGCCAGAGGCTGTGGTGAACTTCTTGGCTCTGCTGGGTTGGAATCCAGGCAATGACCAGGAACTGATGACTTTGGATGAGATGGTCAAACTCTTCGACCTGTCGAAATGCTCGAAGAATGGTGCCAAGTTCGACTACGTGAAAGCCGCTTGGTTCAATCATCAATACCTCATCCAGCGTCCCGACACCGACTGGTGCCCTGCTTTCGACAAGGTGCTGAAGGAGAATGGCATCGAGGCAACCACGGAGCAGGAAGCAGAGGTGGTGAGAATGATGAAACTGAAAGTCATCGAATATACCGATGGTCAAGGGAACAAGAAGAAGCGCAACATCTCCTTCCCCAGCGACTTGTGGCCACTCACGAAGTTCTTCTTCGTGGCTCCTACAGAATTTGACAAGGAAAACGACAAGTTCATCCGCAAGAACTGGAAGGAAACGACTGCCAACGAATTGCAGCAGATGATGAAAGTATTGGAAGGTATCAACGACTGGAGCGTGGAGGGACAGAAAGCCATCATCGACCCTTGGACAGAAGAGACGGGCATCAAGCCCTGGAATGCTTGGCGTGTGGCACTGGTGGGAACAGGACAAGGACCTGACATGTACGAACTCTCTGCCTTCTTGGGTAAGGAGGAAGTGATGAAGAGAATGAAATTTGCAATCGAAACACTCGGCTAATGTACACGATAGGAATATATATCTATGTGTTGGGCATGCTGATTGCCGCACTCTTCCACAAGAAGGCGAGGAAGATGGTGGTGGGCATCACGCAGACCTATATCTTGTTGCGCCGTCACATCAAGAAGACAGACCGCGTGGTGTGGTTTCACGCTGCCTCGCTGGGCGAGTTTGAGCAGGGACGGCCGCTGATGGAGCGTCTGCGCACGGAATGTCCTGAATACAAGATTCTGCTCACGTTTTTCTCACCCTCGGGCTATGAGGTGAGGAAGGACTACGAGGGGGCTGACCTCGTATGCTACATGCCCTTCGACACCCCGGGCAATGCGCTCTCGTTCTTGAGGCTGGCACACCCGGAGATAGCCATCTTTATCAAGTACGAGTTCTGGACAAACTATCTGATTACGTGTCGCAGAAAAGGTATCAAGACCTATAGCGTGAGCAGCATATTCCGTCCTGACCAGTATTTCTTCAAGTGGCACATGTTCGGTAAGCACCCAACACTCAAGCCCCTCAGACAGTTTGACCACCTGTTCGTGCAGAATGAGAGTTCCAAGAAACTGTTGGCTGAGTATGGCATCAACTGCGTGACCGTGGTGGGCGACACCCGTCTTGATCGTGTCATCGCCATCAAGAATGCAGCAGCACCACTCCCCCTCGTCGAGGAATTCGCAGGTGACGCTCCTTGCTTCATCGCAGGCTCTTCATGGGGACCAGACGAAGAAATCTACATCCCATACTTTGCCAACCACAAGGATTGGAAACTCATCATCGCTCCTCATGTCATCAGCGAAACCCACCTGAGGGACATCGAGAAGTTGTTGGACGACAATGGATTCAGTCATGTGAGATATACGGAATTGGAGCAAGGCAGGACGATTTCTGCTACAGAGGAAGAAGGGTCTGCCCTCATCATCAACTGCTTTGGCAAACTCTCATCCATCTATCGCTATGGCAAGGTGGCACTGGTGGGTGGTGGATTTGGCGTGGGCATTCACAACGTGCCCGAAGCGGCAGTTTATGGCATCCCCGTGCTCTTTGGTCCCAACAACGAAAAGTTCCGTGAAGCACAGGCACTGAAGGCTTGTGGTGGTTCCTTCGAATACCAGGACGATGCTTCGTTTGCTGCCTTGATGGACAACTTCATCAACAATCCCGAAGCCCTGCAGAAAGCAGGAGAGGCAGCAGGCAGTTACATCAACGCCAACGCTGGTGCTGCAGACAAGTGCTTCAACGCCATTTTCCTAAACAAATAAACATTGAAGTACACAGACCTTTTCATCGATTTCGATGATACCCTCTACGACACCCACGGCAATGCCATCATCGCCTTGGGAGAGTTGTATGAGTACCTGCATCTGGAGCAGTACTTCGACGACCCCAACATCTTCTACGATGACTATTGGAACACCAACATCCGCCTTTGGACACAATATGCCAAAGGGGAGATAGAACGCCATTTCCTCATTGTCGAGCGTTTCCGACACCCCTTGAGTCTCGGCAAAGGGCTCAATCCCACTGAGGACTACTGCCTCAAAGCCAGCGACAAGTTCCTGAGCCTTTGTGCCATCAAGTCAGGTCTTGTCGATGGTGCCAGAGAACTGATGGATTACCTCAAAGGGAAAGGCTACCGTATGCACATGTGCAGCAATGGCTTCCACGAAGTGCAGTACAAGAAACTCCATTCCTGCGGACTCTTCAACCACTTCGACACCATCATCCTCAGCGAAGATGCAGGAGCCAACAAGCCCTCCCCCCAATTCTTCGACTACGCCTTCCTGCAATCTCATGCCCCCAAGGAAACCACCCTCATGATTGGTGACAACTTCAACACCGACATCCTCGGTGCCCAACAAGCAGGACTCGCCACCATCTATTTCAACCGCTTCCCCGACTACCCTGCTCCCCAACCCGTCACCCACGAAGTGCATTCCCTTCGCGACATCATGAATATCCTATGATATGAAAAGTGCATGTCGAGAACACAAAACAAGACTGAAAAGTGTGTTTTCACCTCTCGAAAAGCGTGTTTTCATCACTTTTTTGGTGCAAATCATGCGGAATCGGAAGAAAAAAACTAAATTTGTGGCTCAGATTACCAAAACAACATAAACATAGAAAACTAACATTATGAGCAATCCCCTTTTCAACATCCAGTATGGACTCTTCGTCATCACCACCAAGGATGGTGACCGTGACAATGGTTGCATCAGCAACACCGTAGCACAAGTGACGGCACAGCCGAACCGTATTTCTGTAGCGCTCAACAAGGGCAATTTCACCACCGAACTCATCCAGCGTTCAGGACGCTTCACCGCATCCATCCTCAGCGAGAAAGCGGATTTCGAACTGTTCAAGCATTTCGGTTTCCAAAGCGGACGCACAGTCGATAAGTTTGCTGATTTCACCGACTGCAAGAGGGTTGCGAATGGCACCTTCGCCATCACACGTGGCACCAACGCCTTCCTCTCTGCCGTCGTGGATCAAGCCATCGATCTCGGCACCCACATGCTCTTCATCGGATTAGTGACAGAAATGGAGACGCTCTCTGACGTACCTTCTGCCACCTATAACTATTACCAGTCCAACATCAAGCCCAAACCTCAGCCTGTAGGACAGACAGCCGATGGCAAGACC
>JBGUGM010000033.1:0-8943 GCA_045111535.1 Bacteroidaceae bacterium | reverse complement strand
TAGCCTTGGCACTCAAATGAGTGAGAACGCTAAATTGAATCGAGTGCCAACGCTAAATCAAAATTAGTAATAAGGCTAAATCGTATCTAGTGCCAAGGCTAAATGCCTTATAACCTGTGAAATAGCGAGCACAGGGTCTCACCCATACACCGTGTGGGGTTTGTGAAAGAGTGAGATAATACACAAAAGAAGCATGCCCATCGGACATGCTTCTCTATTGCCTTTATGTTGTTATGCTATATTTTACCATTTTACCGTTTGACCGTTTGACGGGTGTGGTATGGTTATGCGGTTAATTTTCACCAAGAAACGGTTTTTATGGTGAAAATTCCCCTTTTTCGTGTCTATTTACGTAAGTCTTTCGTATGCATTAGAGTTTTTACGAGGGAGTGACCACCGTTCTTACGAAAGAGTCAAGCAAGTCTTTGCGAAGGTCTCAGAGTGGCGCGAACGGGGGTGCGGTTAGGAGGACAACGGACAACAGACAACAGACAACGGAAGGTTGTGGGGGGAGAAATGGAGGTGCACCCGCTATTTTTAAGGTGGCGGTCAAACGGTCAAATGGTCAAATGGATTTAATTTCCCTTTTCAGCACCCCTTTAAGGTGTATTGGTGAGACCCAACGTGGAGAGTGGTCTCAGTCGAAGAGTTGCCCGTCACCGTTGCGGTCGAGGGTATGGGCGAGTTTGTCGATGTTGAGGCTGCGGGCAGAGGCATCGACGATGTCTTTGTAGACTCCACCTTTCTGGTAAAGTTCGTCGGGATTGCCTGATTGTTCCACTCGACCATCTTTGAGGGCATAAACCATGTCGGAATCGATGATCTGGCTGATGCTGTGACTGATGATGATGACGGTGCGGTCACGCTTGATGGCATCGATGCTTGCCTTGATTTGCTCGGTGGCGACGGCATCGAGGCTGGCAGTGGGCTCGTCGAGGAAGATGATGGGGGGATTCTTGAGGAACATGCGGGCAATGGCGATGCGTTGCTGCTGTCCACCGGAGAGGGCTGTGGCTTTGCTCTGCATACCCTTGGGAAGCTTCATCACTTGGTCATAGATGTAGGCCTTCTTGGCGGCTTCAATCACTTCATCCTCAGTGGCTTCAGGGTTTCCGTAACGGATGTTCTCTTCGATGGTGCCTTCGAAGATGTGGTTCTTTTGAAGGACGAGCCCGATGTGGTCGCGCAGGAACTGGGTGTCGTAGTCGCGCAGGTCAACGCCATCGAGCAGAATCTGTCCGCAGTCGGGCTCGTAGAATTTGTCCAAGAGGTTGACAATGGTGGACTTACCTGCTCCTGAGAGTCCGACAAAGGCGGTGATGTTTCCGCTCTCGATGGTCATGTTGATGTTGTGGAGTGCCTTGGTGCCGTTGGGATAGGTGAAATCGACGCCACGAATCTCAAATTCGCCTTTCACTTCTGCGGGGCGGTAGGTGCCTGTGGGCTCTTTCTCGTCCTTGGCATCGAGGATGTCGAAGAAGCCTTCGGCATAGATGAGGGCATCGTTGAGGGAGTCGAAGATGAACTGCAACTGGGTGATGGGGGCTGTGACGTTGGCGAAGAGCATGACGTGGTACATGATCTTACCGATGGTCATGCCAGGATATTCGATGAGCACGAGGTAGGCGGTGAGGATGATGATGAGGACGGTGCCGACTTGCTGCACGAGGCTCTTCATGCCGTCGAATCGGAAGGAGGTCTTTCGCACGAGCATCTGGTTGTCGGTGAACTGCGTCTGGATGTCCCATTGCTTCTGGCTCTCGATGTTCTCGCGGTTGAAGGACTTGATGACGTTCATGCTCTCGATGATGCCCACCAGCCCGGAACTTTTTGTTTCGCGGAAATGCCGCATGTTGGAACGCCACCCTTTGAGGCGACGTGCCTGTGCCAGGGCAAGCCAGATGTAGATGGGCACGATGAGCAGGGCAGTGAGTCCCACATACACGTTGGCGGAGAACATGAGGATGAGTGCCAGGAGGGCACTGGTGAGCATGGGCAGCAGGTTGATGAAGACGTTCTGCACCGTGGCGGAGAGGGAACTGACACCTTGGTCGATGCGTGTCTGCAGACGCCCTGTCTCATTGCCCGAACGGGAGAAGAATGCCATGCGGTAACTGAGGATGCGGTCAACCACTGCTTGGGAGAGGTCTTTGCTGACGAAGATGCGCATGCGTTCGCCGTAGTAGTTCTGGGCATAGCGGATGATGGCTGCCAGCACTTCCTTGCCCAAGAGGACGATGCTGATGATGGTCAGGATGTTGGCTGCCTTGCTCCACTCGAATCCTTCGGGCACGATGAGGGCATTGATGGCATCGACGGTGCGGTCGAGCACAATGGCATTGACCTGGGCAATGAGTGACCCGATGAGGGTGAGCAACAGGGTGGCAACCACCAGCCATTTGTAGGGGCGAACGTAGGGCGCAATCTTGCGCATGAGGGTGATGAGAGTCATTGACGTGTATGTTTGTGAGAAGTTTACTTTGATGTTGCAAAGGTACGGATAAGTGAGCACAAATGGAAGAAAAAAGGCTTTTTTCTTTCTTTGTCGAACGAAAGTACCTTAGAAGAAGTCAACGGTACAAAAAAAGAGCGACTCACGTGGTGTGGGTCGCTCCCTTTTTATCAATTGTTGAGTTGATTACTGCTGTTTGTTAGCCGAGTACATCATCTTGAGGGCGTATGCCTTACGCAGCACCTGCTTCACGTCGGTGATGATACCCATTGGAGTGTGGTGGTCTGCCTTGATGGAGACAGTGTAGAATGGCTTGTCTGCTTCTGCTAATTCACCACGCTCTTCCATCACGAAGTCGTAAACCTGGTTAGCCTCGCAAATTCTGTCGTTCAACTGGATACGGTGTGACGTACCAAACTGACCTTTCAGTTGCTCGGTGGGCTGACCGATGTAGATGAAAGAAGTACTGGACTTACGAGCCAATTTCTCAAGTTGAGTACCGACTGGCTTCTCGAACCTCACTTGGAGTGTCACTTCACGCATGGTGGTAACCATCATGAAGAAGAACAGGATGGTGAAGATCAAGTCAGGGAGAGATGAGGTGTTCATCTCAGGCATTTCTCTGCCTCCGCCTTTGTTAAATCTGCTCATAATTATTGTCCTCCATATTTCTTTGGTTCAGCCTCAGAGATCTTCTGTGGATATACTTCGCGGATGGCTTTCTGCTGATCGGCTGTCAGGAACTCGTACTTGTAGCCGAACTCTTCTTTGGCGAGTTCGTCACGAAGTTCGTTGTAGGCTGACACCAATGCGTCCTGCACGGCGAAATAGACTCCGTAGTTTGTACCTCGGTCTGTCTGAACGGAGATGACGTGGTTTTCGGTCACCATCATCGTCTTGCCAAGACCCTTGATTTTCTTGGGCTTGAGTTCAGGCAGATTGGGCTTGTTGTCTGCATTCTTGATAAACTCCTTCGCTCTCTCCTTCACATCCGCAAGTGATGCATAATCATCGCCTATGAGGAGGTAGTTGTCCTTGTTGATACGAATGTTAAGGATATTGCGCTCCTTAACCTTGATTTCGTTGTTCAGTTGGTCATCCTCAGGTGGCTTTGGCAGTGTACGTGCCAGACCCTGGTCGGTGTCCATTGACGTTGTCACAAGGAAGAAGATGAGCAACATGAATGAGATGTCGGCTGTAGAACTGGTGTTCAGTCCTGGCATTTTTCTTTTCTTTCCCATAATTTGCTCTGAGTTAAAGGGTTACTTCTTGCTGGTAATCATACTGTAGGCAGTCACAATGATTGTCACAATCGTCAGAACGAGAATGGCAATGATTGAGGTGTCTGTCAAAATGATGTCAGATGGAACGTTCCAGTCCTTACCGTTGATGAGCATGACCTCGTCCTTGTTGGCGATACCGGTGATGAGACCTGCAACGACACCAACGATGAGGGTACCCCATGCGATGAGACCTGCCTTGCTTGCCATGCCAGTGTCTTCGTGCTTGGACTTGTTAGAGCCATTCACAAAGCCGTAAATCACAGCACCGATGGTGATGATGATGGTGGCAAAGATGAGGATGTAAGTCCAGACGAGCAGGAGGTCTGTCAACTGTGGATCCACTTGTTTTGGATTTTCCTCGTAAGGCGTGTCGTAGCCTACGAGCAGGAAGAGCGCCATGACCACGAGTGAAACGCCAATGAGGCTCCACAACACGATCTTGGAGATTTTCTCCACCTTATCCTGTGCGCATATTACTTGTACTTTATCCATTTTATTTCTCCTTAATTAAAATTGTTAGTGACTCATTTGAAGAGTTAAGATACACGTCGTGGGCTTGTTGCCCAGAAGAGCACTTAATTACTTCTTGTTGTTGTACTTGGCAACGATGTCAAGGAGAGAAATGGTAGAGTCTTCCATCTTAGCGGTAAGACCTTCAATTTCAGCAAGGATGTAGTTGTAGAAAATCTGAAGAATAAGGGCTACGACGATACCGAAGATGGTAGTCAACAAGGCCACCTTCATACCACCTGCAACGACTGTTGGAGAGATGTCACCTGCAGCCTGGATGTCGTCGAATGCCTGCACCATACCGATCACAGTTCCCAAGAATCCGAGAGATGGAGCCATACCGATGAAGAGGGTGATCCAAGAGCAACCGCTTTCGAGTTTAGAAGCCTGAACTGCGCCGTAAGCAACAACTGACTTCTCGACTGCGTCAGCACCGTCGTCCATACGAGTGAGACCCTGGTAGAAGATAGAGGCGATAGGACCGCGAGTGTCGCGTGCGATAGCCTTTGCACCTTCGAGATCGTTCTTGTTGATGAGAGCATTCTCAACGTCCTCGATGAGTTTCACTGTGTTCACCTTAGAGAGTGCGAGGTAGATGATACGCTCGATACAGAAAGCAAGACCGATGATCAGAGCGATGGCTACGAGTGCCATGAAGCCTGCAGAACCCTCGATGAACTTAGTCTTGATGTCCTTGTACATACCAGTCTCGACTGGCTCAGACTCAACTGGCTCTTCGTCAACTACTGGAGCGGCTGCTGTGTCAACAGCAGCAGAATCTACCTGCTCAGTTGCAGCAGAATCTGCACTTTCGTCCTGAGCCGAAGCAGTTTGTGTCATACCAAATGTAAACACACCCATCAATGCAATGATAGCAAAAATTTTTTTCATTGTCTTGAAAATTTTAAGATTAATAACTTATTTAATTTTGTTTGTTTGTTACTGGTAAAGAAAATAATATAGTGCGGAGAGACGGGGATTCGAACCCCGGATACGCTTTTGACGTATACACGCTTTCCAGGCGTGCCTCTTCAGCCACTCGAGCATCTCTCCTTCTTATCCTCCTTTTGGTGGCGTTGCAAGGTGATGAAACCTCGCTTTTGGGGTGTTTATCCCGATGAAACGGGATGCCAACCCATAATTCGGGACAAAAATAATGATTTTTTTCCTATCAATAATTGTAAAAGCATGGAAACTTTCATTTTTTATCGAAAAAAGTCACTTTTTTGAAAACTTTGAGGGTATTTTTAGTTGTTTGAAGCACAATGTTGTCAAAATTGGTGTCGTATATCTCTGCCAACTTCTCTGCCACACTTCTCACGTATGCACTTTCGTTTCTTTTACCCCGATTTGGCACAGGAGCCATGTAGGGGGAATCTGTTTCAAGCACAATTCTGGATAATGGAATGGCGTTCTTGACCACATCCCTCAGGGTGGATTTCTTGAAGGTGAGCACACCTCCGATGCCCAACATGAAATTGGGGAAGGTGAGCAAGTCACGTGCTTCCTCTTCTGTGCCAGTGAAACAATGGAACACGCCGCTGAGGTTGCTGGCGCGATGACGTTCCATCACTTCCATGAGTTCTTTGTGTGCACTACGGGAGTGAATCATCAATGGCAAGTCGTATTTCTCAGCCCACCGCACCTGATGCTCAAACACTTCGAGTTGCTCCTGCTTGTAGGTGGCATCCCAGTAGAAATCGAGACCCACCTCGCCGATAGCGATGATGGAGTGGGGTGAATGGGGCGTCTCGCTGACAAGCATGCTTTCCAACTGGTCGAGGGCATGGTGGTAGTCTTCATCCATGATGTTTTCGGGATGTAGCCCAATCATGGGGTAGAGATAGTCGGGATGGGCTTGACAGACTTCAAGCAGGTGGGGAGTGTCCTTCAGACAGATGCCTGGAACAAAGATTTTCTCCACACCTGCATCTTTTGCCCTTTGGATGACTGCTTCGAGGTCTTCGGCAAACTCAACACCATCAATATGTGCGTGGGTGTCTATCATCTTAATATTTCCTGCCCATCAGTTTGTTGGCAAAGAGACGAAGTTCTGTCTTCTTCTCTTCGGCCACCTTCACCTGGTCAAGGCTCTTGAGTGATTCGGCAAAGAGGTCTTCAATCTTTTGCTGTGCCAGTTTGTCGATGCCCAATATATTATATATATGTGTAACGGCAGCGATTTTCTCTTCGGCATTGAAGTCCTTGGCATTCACCCAACGGTCAAGTTCTGCCTTCTGGGCATGGTCGGCACGCAGATTGGCATTAATGAGCATGAAGGTCTTCTTGTTCTCGACGATGTCGCCTCCGAGTTTCTTCTGGAACTTGGTGGGGTCACCATACACGTCGAGCAGGTCATCTTGCAGTTGGAAGGCAAGTCCCATCTTCTCTCCGAACGTGTAGAGATGGTCAATATCTTCTTGGTCTGCACCCCCTAACATGGCACCAATCTTCAGTGCATAGCCCAAGAGCAGGGAGGTCTTCTTGCGAATCATCTCCATGTATTCTGCTTCTGTCACATCGTTGCGGGTCTCGAAGTCCATGTCGTATTGCTGTCCTTCACCCACACCCAGAGTGGCATCGATGAATTCTGTCATCGCTTTATCGTTCTTCATGCCTTTGTTGAAGAGTTGATACGCCATGATGAGCATGGTGTCGCCAGAAAGGATGGCTGTGTTCTCATCCCATTTCTTGTGCACTGTCGGGTGACCACGACGCAAATCGCTCTTGTCCATCAGGTCATCGTGCAGCAGGGTGAAGTTGTGATAGGCTTCCAAGGCTAATGCGTTATTCATGATGGCATCGACATCTTCTTGGTAGAGGTTGTAGCCCATGAGCATGAGGAGGGGACGAATACGTTTGCCTCCGATGGAAAGGATGTATCGGATGGGGTCGTAGAGATGTTTGGGTTCAGCATTGTACTGAATGTTCTCTACGGCATGGTTGATTTTCTCTGTGAGTTCTGTTATCGCGTACATATATTATATATAGTCGTAAAGATGTTGTACAAAAAAGCCGCACAGCAGATGTGTGTGCGGCATGTTTTTGCTTGTTCCCTCATCGTTATTAGGCGATG
This sequence comes from Bacteroidaceae bacterium, assembly GCA_045111535.1. GTDB lineage: Bacteria > Bacteroidota > Bacteroidia > Bacteroidales > Bacteroidaceae > Minthosoma. The sequence goes on along the minus strand of JBGUGM010000033.1, from coordinate 1,622 downwards.
AAGTAATGGTCAGATTACTGAAGACGGAAGGTAACAGGGAGCGTGAAGCGTACACGCACAGCCTTACCACGCTGTCTGCCAGGAGTCCACTTAGGCATTGCCTGTACAACACGCATGGCTTCCTTGTCGAGCGATGCGTCAACGGCACGGAGCACCTTGGGGTCAACGATGGAGCCGTCCTTGTTCACGACGAACTGCACCAAGACACGACCTTGGATACCGTTCTCCTGTGCTACTGGTGGGTACTTCAGGTTCTTGTGAAGCCAATCCATCAGTGCTTTTTCACCACCAGGGAAAGATGGGTTTTGTTCCACCACCTCGAAGATTTCGGTTTCGTCACCTTCTTCCTGTACAGGACCAGGAGCAACCATGGCAGGGCCAGATACGTGAGCAACAGGACCTGACTGAGCCTCGTGAGTGTCCTCAGAAGTCTCAATCTTCTCCTCTTCGATGTCGGTGTTGTTGTCCACGATGTCGAGGATTTCTGCCACAGCAGGAGTCTCTGCTGGTGGAGGTGGTGCTGCAGTGAAGATAGGCTGAGTGATAGGAACCACTTCCTCCTCAGACACGTAAGCCACTGTAGAGTACACAACGTCTGTCTCCGCATAAGTACGGGTAGTGTACTCGAAGCATGCAAACATGGCAGCAAGAGCCACAATGTAGCCGATGAGCAGTCCGGTGCTTTTGGTGCCCTCAAGATCTGCTTTTTTGGATTTCTTTACTTCCATAGATTATCTTTATTTTTTAGTTATTTCTACGTTTTGGCACACTGATGAGGCGCCTTTTGGCAGCCTTCTGTTCAGTTTCGAGGCAAAAGTAATACTTTTTTTTCGTTCAGTCGCTACAATTGACATTTTTTTTGCTTGTAGAGGGCTTTTTTTTGTTTTTTAACGTCAGTTCTGCTCCGATTGAGTAATACTTCTGATGTAAATGTCCTGTTGCGGGAACGGAATCTCAATGTTGTTTTCGTTGAGCACCTGATAGATCTTTTCTTTGGCTTGTGCCGTGAAAGCAATCTTCTGGTCAACGAGCACCCATGCAATGAGCAACAGGTCCACACTGCTGGCACCAAAGTCAGAAAATGCGACGAGAATGGGGTGCTTGGGGGTGACGATGTCTCTGCCGTCAGGAGTCTTCTTGCAGAGTGTCTTGACACCTTCTACAATCACACGCCTAACCTCTTCCACATTAGTGCCGTAGGACACGCCAAATGGAATCGCCAGACGTTCATACTGATGGTTGCGCGTCAGGTTCTTGAAGTTCTTGCTGAACAAGTCAGAATTGAGGATGGCAACCACGCTACCGTCCAATGTAGTGATTTGTGTACTTTGATAGGTGATGCTCTCCACTTTACCTATCATGCCATCACATTCGATGTAGTCGCCTACACGCACACGACCTGACATGAGCGAGATGCCATAGAAGAAGTTCTCCAACAGGCTCTTGGAAGCGAAACCCATACCTGTTGACAAACCACCTGTCACAATGGCGATGCCTGTTCCTGGCACATGCAACATCAGGAATACCGCAATGACGTAAATACCCCAAATCAGCAGAGCGATGATATTGCGGGCAAGCGTGGCATTGAAGTCTTTGTTCTTGTTCTTCCTGCGATAACGGAA
>JBGUGM010000032.1:0-1981 GCA_045111535.1 Bacteroidaceae bacterium | reverse complement strand
TCAATGGAGTAGATGCCCTTCTTGTCGACAACCAGTTGGTCGTCCACCATATCGAGCATGTCGATGATGCGTGAAGAGCCGATGTTGGCTTCGTTCACACCTGTGAAGAAGGCATCGCGCTTGAGGTAGTCAAGCCTGTCCATGTCGAGTTGTGAGGAGATGAGTTGGTGGAGGAAGCGCTTGGGGTATTCATCCTTGAATATCTTGATGGCAAGGGTGAGTTGTCCGCGAAACTCCTCGTTCATCTGTTCCATGACCATCAGCGAGATGTCCTCGTGGCTGACACCCTGGATGAGCGTGTGTTCCAGCACATGGCTGAAAGGACCATGCCCGATGTCGTGCAGGAGGATGGCTGCCTGCACCGCTTCTGCCTCGCTGTCGAAGATGAAGTGCCCCTTCTGCTGGAGTGACTGAATCGCCTTGCCCATCAGATGAAAGGCACCCAGGGAGTGCTGGAAACGGGTGTGCTGCGCCCCAGGATAGACGATGTTTGCCCCTCCCAACTGCTTGATGCGGCTGAGACGGTAGAAGGCTGGGTGACGCACGATGTCGAGCATCAAACCACGGGGTACGCGGATGAAGCCAAACACAGGGTCGTTGATGATCTTAGCGGACTGCACGTTGATTAAGTTAGGAATTAGGAGTTAGGAGTTTTGCCATCTGTTCAGCCACTTTCTTGGCTTCCTGCGCTGCCACTTCTGCAAACTTTTCGGTCTTGTCGGCATAGATGATGGCGCGTGAGGAGTTGACGATGAGACCGCAATCCTTGGTCATGCCATACTTGCACACTTCTTCGAGGCTACCACCTTGTGCACCGATGCCAGGCACGAGCAGGAAGTGGTCGGGAGCCACCTTGCGGATGTCTTCAAACATTTGGCCTTGTGTAGCACCTACTACATACATCATGTTGTCGGCATTGCCCCATTCCTGACTCTTTCTCAGCACTTTCTCGAAGAGTCGTTCACCCTCAGTATCAGTAGTCAGTTGGAAGTCGTGGCTGCCCTTGTTGGAAGTCAACGCCAAGAGGATGACCCACTTGCCGTCGTATTGCAGGAAAGGAGTCACGCTGTCCTCGCCCATGTAAGGAGCCACGGTGAGGGCATCGATGTTCATCTCCTCGAAGAACGTGCGGGCATACATGGCGCTGGTGTTGCCGATGTCACCACGCTTGGCATCAGCGATGATGAAGTGCTGGGGGTAGTTCTCGTTCAGGTACTGGATGGTCTTTTCAAACGAAATCCAACCCTTCACGCCCATGCTCTCGTAGAAAGCGAGGTTGGGCTTATATGCCACACAATAGGGTGCTGTGGCATCTATAATTGCCTTGTTGAAGGCGAAGATGGGGTCATCCTCCTTCAGCAGGTGTTCTGGAATCTTCTTGATGTCGGTGTCGAGACCTACACACAGGAAGGTCTTCTTCGTGAAAATCTGTTCAATGAGTTCTTTGCGAGTCATATATTCTTGATGTTTAGTTATTTCTTTTGTAGGATGAAGCCCGTGACGTCAACCATTGTGCTGTCTTGGGCTTTATAGGATGGACTGATGCTGAATTTCGTGGCTAAATAGAGGTTCTTGTCCGATGCGCATGGTATCTGGATGGGAACCGGCATGGAGACCTTGTGAGCACGAAGCGTATCGATGTTGACAATGATGGTGTCAACGACTTCTTCTTCATGTTCAATGGCTATCTTGACCATGTTTTGACCATTGGCAATCGTGACGGTAGGAGTATAGACTTTCATCATCCTCTTGTATCCCTCGGGGATGTCAATGACGTAATTCTCGCAACTGTTGCCGATGTGGACTCTCTCCTCATTGTCATTTGGAGTGTCCCAATACTCGTAATCATAGAAAGAATAGTAAACGGAGTCCTTTACGTATGCTTCGGTGACGCTTCTTCCAAAAGTGTTGTCAAGGTAGCAAAGTTGGTCATTCAACTGGCTGGCTTCTTCTTTGGGCATCTTTTTAAGCAGTGCCTCAT
>JBGUGM010000031.1:0-18175 GCA_045111535.1 Bacteroidaceae bacterium | reverse complement strand
TTTATTTACAGTACCCCCCTATTAGTAATCCCCCAAACCAACTCGCGAAATTGCAAAGTTGCAAAGTTGCAAAGTTGCACTTGAGATGTTATTTGGGGGATACGCCGTGCCAAACAAAATTTTTTTCATAGAAAACACAAAAAAATCTTGTTTTTTCTTTGTCATGTCCTCACTTTTTCGTAACTTTGTAGCGTAAAAAGATTGCTACTGAAATCACAAGCCTATCCATGACAAACTCGTAGTTCGGGAAGAAGAAAGAAGAGGTTATTTCCCTGCATCCATCTTCCACTTGCCGTCCACTTTGAGGACTTTGGTCTTCTCGCTCTTGGCAGAGCCGTCGCCATACTTCAGAGTGTAGTCAACATTGGCTGAGTTGCCGTCTTCTGCCAACTCCACGTTGGTGATTTCCACACCAGAGATGCCACCCTTCTTGTCGAGTTCCTTGCCCAGTTTGTCACGGAGCATGGCGGCGTACTGTTGCTTCTGGCTGTCAGTAGGTGTGTTCTTGAAGTAGAAGAGGTCGATGGCATCCTCGTACTGTCCTGCCTGGATGTCAGCCACATACTGCTCAATCACGCCCTCTGGGGAATTCTTGGAACATGACACAAATGCCAATGCTACGAGCGCAAGGCTCAGGATTGAAAGAACTTTTTTCATTGTTGTTGGGTTTTAAATGGTTTAACATATGTGATTTTTGAACTCTTTTCGATGTCGCAGGGGAAGATGCACACACCATCCTTGCTGAACAGGCTGGGCACCTCCTGGCGATGCCCTTCGCTGAGGTCGATGCCCTGATGGAGATAGGCTTGCCAAACCAGTTCGGTGCAGTAGATCTGGGTGGTGTCGGACAGAAGGTAGTCGTTGTCGAACTCCACTTGCTCTGCCACCTTCTGCAAGGCATATCGTGTTGCCTCAGCAGCGATGCTGTCGGAACAATCCACTCGCATCCATGCACCACAAATGGCTCTGTCAGCAGCGTAGAAATCCGCTATCGGTTCAGCCTTCAACCACTCTGGTTGCCCCTCCTCCGCCTCTCCTGGCACAGCATGAATCACTTGCCACTGAGCCGTCAGGGTGTCGTAGTGGAGGATGCCGATGTGGGAGTAGATGGATTGGCTCGCCTCCGTCACCACACGGCTCTCGGCTCCATAGCCACACCGCAGGACGAGGTCACCCTCACGGAAGTCTTCCTGCCCTGTCAGCACCACCCTGTCGTGATGTTCGGCACACCCGCAAAGGAGCACTGCCATCAGGAGGAGAAGTTCTGTCAACTTTACCATAATCGCGCCAAAGGTACGGAAAAATAATGAGGAATTAGGAATGAGGAATTAGGAATTGTTACTTTTTTGATGAAAAAAACACCACAAGTGACAAATAATTCCTCATTCCACATTCCTCATTCCTCATTTATTATTACCTTTGTGGCTCGATTATGAAAAAGATTGAACAGAAACGTGCCGACCTGAAAGATTTTATCAGCGTGAGGGGTGCGCGGGTGAACAACCTGAAGAACATCGACGTGAAGATACCACACAACCAGTTTGTGGTCATCACGGGCGTGAGTGGCAGCGGCAAGTCGTCACTGGCATTCGACACGTTGTATGCCGAGGGTCAAAGGCGGTATGTGGAGAGCCTTTCCACGTATGCAAGGCAGTTTCTGGGACGTCTGAAGAAGCCTGAGTGTGACTTCATCGAGGGCATCTCACCTGCCATTGCCATTGAGCAGAAGGTGAGCAGCCGAAACCCACGTTCGACAGTAGGCACCAGCACGGAGATTTATGACTATCTGCGGATGCTGTATGCAAGGATTGGACGCACCTATTCGCCTGTGAGTGGTCAGGAGGTGAAGAAGAACACGACAGACGACATCATCGAGTGTATGCTGCGCTATCCAGAGGGAACGAGGATGATGATCATGACACCGCTGGTGGTGAGAAGCGGAAGGACATTGGAGGAGCAGTTGGAGGTGTGCTACAAGAGCGGATTCCAAAGAGTGGAGGTGAATGGAGAGGTGGTGAGGATTACGGACTTATTAGTTGACAGTGGACAGTTGACAGTGGACAGTTCCATGCGGCAAGTTCAAAACTACTTTCTGGTGATTGACCGGTTGAAGGTGGCGAATGAAAAGGCAACCATCAACAGGTTGGTGGATTCGGCAAACACGGCGCTGTATGAGGGCGATGGCAAGTGCATCTTGCGGTTTGAGGACGGGAAGGAATATGCCTTCTCCTTGAAGTTTGAAGCGGATGGGATGGAGTTTGAGGAGCCGACTGACCAGATGTTCTCGTTCAACTCACCTGTGGGTGCTTGTCCTGAGTGTGAGGGATATGGCAAGATTATCGGCATAGACGAGAGCCTCGTCATTCCCGACCCCGAATTGTCAGTATATGACGGATGTGTGGTGTGCTGGAAGGGAGAGAAGATGTCGGAGTGGAAGAAGGAGTTTGTGAGGAGGGCTGAGAAGTATGAGGATTTCCCTGTGTTCACGCCTTACAGCCAACTGACGCAACGGCAAAAGGATGTGCTGTGGCATGGGGTATATGAAGAGAATGAATGGGGCAACCATTCCATTTGCATTGATGAGTTCTTCCGCATGTTGAGGGAGAATCAGTATAAGATTCAGTATCGGGTCATGCTGGCACGATACAGGGGTAAGACGGTGTGCCCAACCTGTCACGGAAGGCGACTCAAGAAGGAAGCGGAGTATGTGAAGATTGGAGGCAAGAGCATCACCGACCTCTGCGAGATGTCCATTGACGAACTGCATGAGTTCTTCCGCACGTTGAAAGTGACAGAGCACGAAGCCAAGATTGCGAAGCGATTGCTGGTGGAGATTAAGAGCAGATTGAAGTTCCTGATGGATGTGGGATTGAGTTATCTGACCTTGTCGCGACTCAGCAATTCGCTGTCGGGAGGTGAAAGTCAGCGCATCAACTTGGCAACAAGTCTGGGCTCAGCGTTGGTGGGCAGCATGTACATCTTGGATGAGCCCAGCATCGGTTTGCATTCGAGGGACACACAACGCCTGATTCACGTGCTGAGACAGTTGCAACAACTGGGCAATACGGTAGTGGTGGTGGAGCATGACGAGGAAATCATGCGGGCTGCTGATTATCTGATTGACATAGGTCCCGATGCAGGACGACTGGGAGGTGAAATTATGTATGAAGGAGAGGTGAAGAACATCAGCAAGAAGGATTTAAGACATTCCTCTCATACAATTGATTATTTAACTGGTACAGAAAAGATTACTATTCCTGAGAGTCGTCGCCCATGGAACAACTATATCATGGTGAAGAATGCACGTGCCAATAACCTGAAGGGCATTGACGTGAAGTTCCCGTTGAATGTGATGACGTGTGTGACAGGCGTATCGGGCAGTGGTAAGTCGTCATTGGTGAGGGACATCCTTTACCTTGCCATGAAGCGACATCTGGGAGAGAGTGCTGAGAAGCCCGGATTGTTCTCTGGCTTGGAGGGAGATACAGACATGATCAAGCACGTGGATTTTGTCAATCAGAATCCCATCGGCACATCGTCACGTTCCAATCCCGTGACGTACATCGGTGCTTGGGATGAGATACGCAAACTCCTTGCCAATCAGCAGTTGGCAAAGCAGATGGGCTACACCCCTGCTTACTTCTCCTTCAATGCAGAGGGAGGAAGATGCGAAGAGTGCAAGGGAGAAGGAACGGTGACCGTGGAGATGCAGTTCATGAACGACTTGACGCTGGAATGTGAAGCCTGTCACGGAAAACGTTTCAAGAGCGACATTCTGGAAGTGAAATACCAAGGCGTGAATGCGTATGACATGATGGAAATGACCATCAATCAAGCGGTTGAGTTCTTCACCAAGCATCAGCAGAAGAAGATTGTGGAGAAGATGAAGCCCCTGCAGGATGTGGGATTGGGATACATCAAACTGGGACAGACCTCCTCCACGTTGTCAGGAGGTGAGAACCAGCGCATCAAACTGGCTTATTACTTGAGCCAAGAAAGAGCCACCCCCACCCTCTTCATCTTCGACGAGCCCACCACAGGCTTGCACTTCCACGACATTCAGAAACTGTTGGATGCCTTCAATGCCTTGATTGCCCGAGGACACACCATCATCATCATTGAGCACAACATGGACATCATCAAGTGTGCTGACCATATCATAGACCTTGGTCCTGAAGGAGGACAGGCAGGTGGCAATGTGGTGGTGACAGGAACGCCCGAGGAGGTGGCAAAGTGCGCATACAGTTACACAGGGCAATTTCTGCAAGACAAAATGCTGTGATATTTCCCTTGGAAATGTTATAAATCATGAATGATGTAGCATTTTTTTCTCTTTTCATTTTCCACTTATCACTTTTTTACTTACCTTTGTACCCAAACAACACCCTGAGATGGGCTAACCTATGAGGCTGTATTTGGCATTGATACTAACTTTCTGCTGCATGCAACACCTGCATGCACAATCCTTTGAAGATTACTTTGAGGATGCCACGTTGCGCCTCGACTATATCTTTGCGGGCAATGCAAACGTACAGCATGTCTATCTGCAAGAACTGAAGAAACAGGACAAATGGGCAGGCAGAAGGAATCGTCTGGCAGAGAAATTCCTGAACGGCAATGGGCAACTGATGGTGAAAGACCACGACACGCAACAGGTGATTTATGTGTGGACATTCTCCACGCTGTTTCAAGAATGGCTGCAATATGACGAGGCCAAGCAAGTGGACAGAGCCTTTGAGACATCGTACAACGTGCCCTTCCCCAAGAAACCTATTGACGTGACCATCACGCTGACAGACAAGCATCAGCAAGTCATCGCAGAGATGACCCACATGGTTGACCCCAAGGACATCCTCATCAGAAAGATAGGTGACAACGGGATTCCTTATCAGTATGTCTGGAAAGGACAACAAGATGTGAATCTCACGGAATGTATTGATATCGCCATCGTGGCAGAAGGATATACGGAGGCACAAATGAGCAAGTTCTACAATGACTGCAACAGAGTCGTGGATGCCTTGTTTGCACGGGAACCTTTCAAATCGCTGAAACATCGTTTCAATGTGGTGGCTGTGGCAACACCATCGAAAGAAGAAGGTCCCAGCGTGCCACATAACGGAACATGGCACACCTCCCCTACGGGAAGTCACTACGACACGTTTTATACCGACCGCTACCTGATGACACAAGAGATGCACAAGATTTATGACTTGCTCTCAGGTGTTCCTTTTGAACATATCATGGTGCTGGTCAACACTGACACCTATGGTGGTGGCGGCATCTATAACATGGTCCTGTGCTTTCCTAGCGATCACCGCACCTTCAAGGAGGTGCTGGTGCATGAGTTCGGACATAGTTATGCAGGTCTTGCTGATGAATACGCCTATGATGACATGGACTCGGAGTGGTATCCTGCCGACACGGAGCCTTGGGAACCCAACATCACAACCCTCAAGGACTTTGACTCGAAGTGGGCAGACATGGTGCCCGAGGTGGGTGTGTTTGAAGGAGCAGGCTATCAAAGCAAGGGATGTTACCGTCCTGCACAGAACTGCCGCATGAGAACCAACGAGGCAGAGGATTTCTGCCCTGTCTGCGCGAGGGCTATTCAACGCATCACAGATTTTTATACTGCACAATAAACTAAAAACTATGATACCTATGAAACTAAGACAAATCGCATTTGCATGGCTCATGGCTTTAGGACTTACAGCCTATGCAGCCAACACCAAGACAACGGTGGAACAGGTGACAAACACCGTACAACTGACCATAGACGTGGACTATATCGTCACTGGCACCACACCATTTGCCACGGCAGGTAGTGTGGACATTCAGAGCACAGACCATGCCGTACTCATCCTCTCCAGCATTAAGCCCAGCAAAGTGCTGAGCAGTTGGATGAACTACATCTACATCAATGGCGAGAAGGCTGTTGACGGTACGAACTGTCAAGTGAAGATGTATGGTCGTGGCACCATCGTATTCCCTTATAGCAAAGACATCCAGCCACTGACCTGCTATACAGGGACAAACTTCAGCGGCGAATCATGCAGCAATTATAGCGAAGGGAGTTCAGATGGTTTCATGAAAACACTCTCAGACAAACAGTTCAACAATAAGATACGCTCTTTCAAACTCAAACGTGGCTATATGGTGACCTTTGCCATTGGCACAAGTGGTTGGGGCTATAGCCGCTGTTTCATTGCTGACCAGGAAGACCTTGAAGTGAGCACGCTGCCAAGCATCCTTGACAAGAGAATATCTTCCTATCGCATCTTCAAATGGGTCAATGCACATAAGGCAGGTTTGGCAAGCAATGGTGATTCCAATGCCAATCAGGCACTCAACACCTCCTGGTGCTACGATTGGGCACAAGGCAACGAAAGCAACATGCCAAATACAGAATGGGTACCTAACCATATCTATGAAGACTGGCCATCACCAGCCACTTGCGGAAGTGTGACAGCATCATGCCACATGAAGACTAATAATGAACCACGCAACAACAGTGATGACCACCCGCAAGACCTCAAGACCATCCTTGACAACTGGCAGAACCTCATGCGTACAGGTATGCGTCTTTGCTCACCTTCTTCTTGGGATGGTAGCGACTATTGGAATGGCACAGGTTTCATCAAAGAATTTCTCGATTCTATTGATGCTCGTGGTTGGCGGTGCGACATCGTTGATGCCCATGGATATTGGAACGAAAATAATTTCAACAACCTGAAGACCTACTGGTACCCCAATATGCACCGCCCCATCTGGATTTCAGAATGGATATGGGGAGCATCATGGAGTGGAGGTAGTGGAGCCTTTGCCAATGGCGTGACCAATGACGAAATCCTCGCCACTACTCAACGCATCCTTGAGAATCTAAACTCAATGGAATGTGTGGAACGCTATGCCTACTGGAACAGTGAGAGCAAGGCACACATCTACGAGAATGGCAGTCTCACTGACCTCGGTAGATACTACGCCACCATGGATGTGGGACAAGGGTACAAGGCATCCATGCAGTTCATTCCTACCAACACGCGCTTGGAGCCATTGGGAGAACTGAAAGGCGCCTATGACAAGAAGAAAGGAACTGTTGCTCTGACGTGGTCAGATCCGAACTGGGACGTGATGAACAGCATTGTCGTACAGTGCAAAAAGCCTGGAGCCAGCAGATTCTCGACCATCGCCAACATCACTCCTCTGGACAAAAATTCTGCCAACGATGCTGCATATTCCTACACAGAAACAATAGAAGAGCCTGGTGCATACACTTTCCGTATTCAGGCGACCGCCCATAACAATGCCTCATTAGAGACCAACGAAGTGACCATTGATGTGGCTCCCGCACAGGGTACCGACAAGTACCAATATGGCACCATCACCATCTCCTCCGCAGATGAAAGTTCCATTAACTACACAACATCTCTCGATGTGGAGAAAGCCACGAGCACATGTATGTTCATGGGCTCTCTGACCAACAAAAACTCCTCTTTCCGTGCAGGAAACTACATTGCAAATAGTTATTCGAAGGACTACTTCTCTTGCCAGATGCTCCCTTGGAAAGACAATACTGGCACCATCAGTTCCAACGAGGAGATTCCTTTCTTGGCTATGCCTATGGGTAATTACAAATATGGTGACCTTGACTGCGAAGTAGGCATTGTCGATTCACAAAAAGCCCAAGCCAATAACTGGACAGAGGTGACGGAAGTGACTTTCCAACAACCTTTCCCTGAAGGGGTAACACCTGTTGTCCTGACAGAGATTCGGAAACCAACATCCAAAAACTCTGTCTTTTGCACCAGAGTCTTCGACATCACCAACAAAGGATTCAAATTCATTATCTATCCTGAAGAGTCTGCAGGTGTGAAGGTGGCTCGTTCACAAACCGTATGTTACCTTGCCATCACCCCTGGCATCAGCTTTATGGATGAAGAGAATGGACTTCTTATCGCTGCAGGCATTGGCACTGACGAAGACATCTATGGCATCTCTGCACAATCAAATTCCCTGAATCTAAATCTCTATCAACCCACCATCTTGACAGCATTGCAAACTAACAACTACCCTGCTGTATGCATGTTGCGCCGCACGAACATAACAACAAAGGACACTGATATTACATGGACCACAGGATTTAAACTCAAACGTATCCTTGACCATGATTTGACAGTGGACGGGAAAACCATTTCCACGAGCACCTCTGACGAAGCCTATCGAGACAAAGTAGGATGGGTGGCACTTGCTACTTACAAGGAAGGTGGCTCTGCACCAACAGCCATTGAAGCACTGCCCACCATCAAGCCACATGTCGTGAATGGGCGCGTCTATGTAGATGGAGTCTCTTCATTCAGCATCTACAACATCACAGGAACGCCATTGGCATCAGACACAATGCTTTCACCTGGCATCTATGTGATTAAAGCAAACGGAAAATCTATCAAAATACTTGTCAAATAAACAACAACCATATGGCAACACCACACATATCAGCATTAGAAGGTGCATTCGCCAAGACAGTCCTCATGCCTGGCGACCCTTTGAGGGCAAAATTCATTGCAGAGACATTCCTGACTGATCCCCAATTGGTGACCTCTGTACGTAATGTGCTTGGCTATACGGGTACCTACAAAGGAGTTCCTGTTTCAGTGATGGCAAGTGGCATGGGCATGCCCAGCATTGGCATCTATTCCTATGAACTGTATAAGTTCTATGGGGTAGAGAACATTATCCGCATTGGTTCAGCAGGCAGTTACCGTGATTGGCTGAACGTCATGGATGTGACACTGGCTGAAAGTGCCGTCAGTGACTCCACCTTTGCCAAAGTGCAAGGTGGTGTAACAGACAAGAGCATCAAGCCCAGTGCAGAACTGAATGCTGCCATCCAACAGAAGGCAAAAGACTTGGGCATTGATTTGAAGATGAGCGTCGTGCATTCAAGCGATGTTTTCTATTCCGACCCATCACAAGGATCCTGGCAAGACATTGCAGAACGGACAGGCAGCGATTGTGTGGAGATGGAAAGCTTTGCCCTCTTCCATAATGCCAACATGTTAGGGAAACGGGCTGCTTGTCTGCTGACCATCAGTGACTCATTTGTCAGTCATGTGGAATTGACATCCGAAGAACGTCAAAATTCCTTCACGGAAATGATGAAGTTGGCATTGGAAACTGCTATCGAATTGTAAAAAAACTAACATCTTGAACGATATGAAAAAGATATGGCTTACTAACATTTTGATGCTGATGGCGTTCTGTGCATCGGCACAAACAGAGACAGACCAGACCTCCTATATCACCAATCCAAGCTTTGAGAATGGAACCAACGGGTGGGTGTGCGAAAACCTGCAATCCCAAAGCAACAACTCGTTCACCAAGAAGGCGGGCAGTATTTATATGGAGAAATGGGTTCCCACAGGAAATAATGTAGGAAACGGCAGCATCCACCAAACCATCACCCAACTGCCAATTGGTGTGTACAAACTCACCGCTGCAGCACAGAACAAGGATGAAAGTTCCTCCCTCCAGAAGTGTTCTGGTGCTTACATCTATGCTGGCGCCTTGACCATAGATGTAGACATACCTAGTGACTACTCTGTCACCTTCACCAACATCTTAGGAGAGGTGGAGATTGGCTTTGTGGCAAAGAATGCCACAGGCAACTGGATTGCGGTCGACAATTTCCGTCTTTCAAGGATTGGAGACGTGGACAAGTCCACGCTGACGAATGAGGTGCACCGTCTGTTAGCAGAAGCTGAAAAGATTCAGATGGACATCATCCCCTCGAATATTGCCACAGCTCTTCAGGCTGCCATCGACGCAGGGAACCTTATTACGGAGACTTCAGCAGACAATGACATTCAGCAGGCTTTGAAAGATTTGAGCCAAGCCATAGAGAAGGGACAATTTGCAGAGAATCTCGCGAATGCAACCCCTGGAAGCGGTACTGCTCCTTCCGTGACTGCCACCAATCATTATGTGGCAACAGGAGCAACACAGGCTTTGGTACGTGCCACGATGAAGGGTTCGAACGTATTGGAGCGAGGTGTATGTTGGAGTACAGAACACAACCCAACGGTGTTGGATGAACGTACCACCAAGTCCTTTAACCTCAAGGGTTACATCTTCCACATCAAAGGATTGAAGCCTGCCACCGTCTATTATGTTCGTCCCTATGTGATGAACAAGACCTATACAGTGGCATACGGAGATGAAGTGAAAATCGTCACTCATCCAAAGGGCACTTGTACTGGTTCGTGGAACGAAGGAGCACCTAATGCAGCAGCCAATCAGCGATGCAGAGAAGCCATCCAGCAAACCATTGACTACTTCAATGAGTGGACAGGCATCCAAGGTTTCCATCTGAGTGGCAACTATGGAGCCGACACTCCAACTGCCGACTGTTCTTACGGAGGTTGGATGCGCATAGGTCCCAATGCTGGCAACCAAGCTATTGGCACCGTACTGCATGAGACAGGACACGGCGTGGGCGTAGGACAGCATGTAAGATGGACAGACTGCGAGGACACTCGTGAGAATCAAGGGAAATACGGCAAGTGGCTGGGAAGAGAGGCAAACGATGTGCTTCACTTCCTAGAGAACTACTATGGTGACGAGGTGTTCTTCACGGGTGATGCTGTGCATGGATGGGGAACGAGTTCCAACACTTCCATCACCAACGCGACCATCTCCTACGACTGGCTGGTGAATGGTGCAGACAAAGACAAGCATGCAGAACTCCAATATATCGGTGGCATGTGCATTCTGCACGGACTTTTCATTGACGGTCTTCCACCAACGGCAAGCAATTGGTACACAACTGACCAAAACGGTATTGCTGGCTACACCTACAATTTCGATGATTCCAAGAAATATTACTTGATGAATAAAGATGCTGAACATGGATTGGGTGAAGGATTACTCTATCAACGTGCCAGCACAGACATCGGATGGAAACCTATGTTGACAGGAGAAGTCATCAGTGATTCTGCAGCTTGGTACATGGAGTTTGACCCACAGAATTGCCTTTACTCTTTCAAGAATGCTTCTACGGGTAAATACATTACTCACCCATCTACAGGCAATCTTGAAGTAAAGACTCAGAAGACAAGTCCAAGCAACAATGAAAAGTTCCAATTGATGCCTGACCGCACAGATGTGACCATTAACATAGAGGGTAAAAAGAATAAGACACATGGATATTGGTTCACATGGAGCAATTCTGGTTTCAAATCCATGAGTGCCTCAGCCTTCTCCAATCGAAGAGGATACGGCAGCATCTCGCAAGAAGCATTTGATTTCAGTGACGACGCCACTGCACAACAATGGATTATCCTTAGCGAAGATGAATTGGCTGCCTACCAACAAAAAGCCATTGAGACAAGTATCAGTACCATTACCACAGGAAATGGCACAAACGAGGTTATCGGCATCTACACCTTGGATGGCATCTCATTGAAGGCATTGCAGAAAGGCTTCAACATCATCAAATACGCCAATGGACAAGTGAAGAAAATCTTTGCCGAATAAAATGAAACCTATACTCCTATCATGGATGGCATGCGCACTCCTGTGTATGCCATCCTTTGCAAAAAAAACAATAGACCAATGGCCAGACGGAACAGAAATTGGCGATTGGTTCAAGCAGAACATCCCCGTTGACATCACAACGCTGGGGAAAACGTATCGTGTAACAGATTATGGGGTAGTCAATGACGGCAAACTTCACACCACAGAGATGCAGGCACTGATTGACAAAGTGGCTGCTGAAGGTGGAGGCGTCATCATTGTTCCAGAAGGCACCTATATGACCGGCGCATTGTTCTTTAAGCAGGGTGTGCATCTGCACCTCCACGATGGAGCAACATTGAAGGGCAGTAATGATCCCAGTGACTACCCTATCATGAAAACACGTATCGAAGGTGAAACCTGCCTTTATTATTCTGCCCTCATCAATGCTGACGGTTTGGATGGTTTCACCATTTCAGGCAAAGGAACAATTGACGGCAATGGATTCACCTTCTGGAAACACTTCTGGGAACGGAGAAGTTGGAATCCTCAATGCACTAATAAGGATGAGCAACGTCCAAGACTAGTCTATGTGAGCAATTGCAAGAATGTGCAGATAGACGGGGTGAAGCTACAGAACGCTGCTTTTTGGACCACACATATATATAATAGTGAGAATGTCAAATTGCTGCGTCTGCACATCTACTCTCCTGCAAAACCCGTAAAAGCGCCCAGTACAGATGCCATTGATCTGGATGTAGTGAAGAATGTGTTGGTGAAAGATTGCTACATGAGCGTCAACGACGATGCTGTCGCCATCAAGGGGGGTAAAGGCCCTTATGCTGACTATTGGAGAACTTCTTATAACAACATCGATATCAACAAGTTCCCTGAGATGATTGGTGATGGAGGTAACGAAAACATCATCATCGAAGATTGCGAATACGGTTTCTGTCATGGATGCCTGACATTGGGCAGCGAATCCGTATATGACCACAACATCATCTTACGTCGCATCAAAGTGACAGAGGCAAACAATCTTCTATGGCTCAAGATGCGTCCTGACACTCCACAACTATATGAATATGTTACGGTTGAGGATATTGAAGGAAACGGGAAGAACTTCTTGCTGATTGCCCCTTGGACACAGTTCTACGACTTGAAAGGAAGAGAGAATGTTCCCATGTCGTACAGCCAGTACATCACCATGCGCAACATCACTTTCGACT
Source organism: Bacteroidaceae bacterium (assembly GCA_045111535.1). Taxonomy (GTDB): domain Bacteria; phylum Bacteroidota; class Bacteroidia; order Bacteroidales; family Bacteroidaceae; genus Minthosoma. The sequence goes on along the minus strand of JBGUGM010000031.1, from coordinate 5,435 downwards.
GCAATGTCTTTTTCAATGTGAAACAACAAGAAGACCAATATCATCTTAGCAACTTCACCTTCGAAAATCTGGCCATCACTGCCAAGAATGCTGACTTCCATCAAGAATATGTGGAAAATTTCACAGTGAAGAACGTAAAAGCCGAAAAAAAGCCGTAACTTTGCACCCCGATTAAAACAATACTATATGGATTGGTTAATTGAACTCTTCACAATAGGAGGTGGCGTAGCACACACGGTAATACTGTATGCAGCAGTGATTGCGGTAGGTGTATTCCTTGGCAATAAGATAAAGATTAAAGGTATAACATTAGGTGTGACGTGGATTCTTTTCATCGGCATCTTGGCAGGCGACCTGCTGATGCGAGGAGGAATCGAAGAAAACACGGCTGTCATCAATTTTATCCAAGACTTCGGACTCATTTTGTTCGTATTCAGTATTGGTTTGCAAGTAGGTCCTTCATTCTTTACTTCGCTGAAACAGGGAGGTTTGAAAGCCAATGGCATCGCAGCAGGTATCGTCATGTTGAACATCGTCGTGATGATAGCCATCTATTACGGATTTCGTAATGTCATCCCTGCTGTCGATAACCTGCCCATGATGGTTGGTACTTTGTGTGGTGCTGTGACTAACACCCCAGGCCTTGGTGCTGCCAATGCCGCCCTCGAACAAATCAACCAGATACATCCATTCAAAGGAGGTGTACCCGTAATTGCTAATGGTTATGCATGTGCCTACCCTTTGGCTGTCGTGGGCATCATTTGTAGCATCATCCTCATTCGTATCATCTTTAAGGTAAACTTCCAGAAAGAGGAAGAGCATTTCAACAAGCGAAACAATAAAGAGGCTGTGAAGCCTCATCTGATGACCGTCAAGGTGTTCAACCCAGCCATTGCAGACAAAAGTATTCTGCAAGTGAGAGGCTTTATCGGGCGCGATTTCGTTTGTTCTCGTATGCTTCACAATGGACACGTGGTTGTACCTAATAAAGAAACGCTGTTGAACGTTGACGATAAACTCTATATTGTTTGTGCCGAAGAAGATGCCGCAGCAATTGTTGCCTTCATTGGTCCAGAAGTAGAAGTGGAATGGGATGAGCAAGATGTGCCAATGGTTTCCAGAAAACATACCGTCACCAAAGATAACATTAATGGTAAGACCCTTGGTAGTCTGCACCCAAGTTCCATGTATGGCGTGAATGTGACCCGCCTTTATCGTTCCGGTATTGAGTTGTTTGCCAGTCCAAGCCTGATTCTGCAGGTGGGCGACATCCTTACTGTAGTAGGGCCAGAGGATGCTGTAGATCGCTTTGCCAATAAGATTGGCGACAAGCAACAACAATTGGACAAGCCCAACCTGCTCACCCTCTTCTTGGGTATTCTTGTAGGTATCATCTTTGGTATGCTGCCTATCAGCATTCCTGGCATGTCGATGCCTGTCAAGTTAGGTCTGGCTGGTGGTCCTCTGATCATTGCCATCTTGTTGGGTCGCTTTGGTTACAAACTCAAACTCGTGGCATACACCACCAACTCTGCCTCGCTGATGATTCGAGACATCGGTTTGGTACTCTTCCTTGCCAGCGTGGGTATCAAGGCAGGTGGGAACTTTGTGGATACAGTCATCAATGGTGGCGTTCATTACGTTTGGATTGGTTTCCTCATCACGGTTATCCCATTGATTATCATGGGTATTTTTGCCCGAGTGAAGTGGCACATGAACTACTTCTTGCTGATGGGTATTATGAGTGGAGCCACTACTGACCCGCCAGCACTGGCATTCAGTACATCCAATGCCAATAACGGCATACCAACCGTCGGTTATTCAACGGTTTATCCCTTGTCCATGTTCCTGCGCATCATTACTGCGCAAGTCATCATTCTACTTTTATGCAGTTAAACATCGAAGACATATTACATTCTCTCTTGCAGTCAGCAGATTTACCTCTGTTGGCTGCATTTGCACTGGGTGTACTTGTAGCACTCAACCCCTGCCAATTAGCCATCAGTATTTCTGCTTTAGCATATGAATATCGCAATGGCAAGAAACTGATAGACGGCATCATCTACGCATTTGGGAGAACACTCACCTACACTCTGTTAGGATGGATCACCATGTGTCTGATAGGTGGTGGTAGCAATGTGGCAGGTTTGCAGAACGTGCTGTCCATGGCAGAAGTGGCTGTCCCTTACGTTCTGATAGCCTTGGGACTCTATCTGATATACAGAGCATTCCGGCATCATCATCACCATGGGGACGACTGTCACAACAGCGGTAGAATCATCAAGCGCAATGGTCCTCTGGGTTCATTGGTATTGGGCATGACACTTGCCCTCGCCTTCTGCCCCGAAAGTGCCATCTTCTATTTTGGCATGATGATTCCTTTAAGTATTTCCAGCAGTGTTGGAGCAATGGTTCCACTAGTCTTCGGGGTGTCTGCCAGCATCCCTGTTATCATCATGGCATGGCTCATGCACAAGGCTGTAAATGGTGCCGCAAAACTGAGTCACGGATTTGAACATTTCCAACAATGGCTCAATGGCATCACTGGTGTCCTATTCATACTCATTGCCATCTTGCTTTTCATGGAGAAATAAGAAATTATTGGGGCAATTAAGCAACTTTAATAAAACAAAATGCCAATAAATGATTTTTTTGTGCTAACTTCGCACTAAAATCAATCTGCAAATCATCTGAAACACTACAAAATGACAGAAGAAGAAAGACAAAGCGGGCATGAAGAAATGACAGGAAAAAGCGCATCGCAACTGATGCGTGAACTTCTTCGACTCATTTTTGTACTGATATGGAGATTCCTTGTCTGGCTCTTTAAGAGACTCATCAAGGGAATCCTGTGGTGCATGCAGGCAGCAGAGAAGGGGTGGAAACGCCTGAATGATTGGTGGCACGACAACAACACCCAAGAGAAAGTTGCCAAAACCAAGGCGTGGCTTAAGATGGCAGCCCAAACCTTTGGCAGATGGTGTGTCATTGCTGGCAAAGCCACCCTTCACGGCATTATTGTTGGAGCCAAAGCCACATGGTATGGTCTCAAAGTGGCAGCAAAAGCCACTGCCAAGGGGATTGTCATTGCCGTTAAAGCAACCATTCAGGGCATCATTCATCTGCGACCAACCCTCAAGAAACTCGGTCAACTCATCGTTAGAGGAGCCAAAGCCATAGCCGCATGGATGAAGCGATGCAAACGAGGCATGAAACTCTCACGCATCAGAAGAAAACGCAAATATGAAGCCTTCCGTCGGAACGGAGGCATGAAAGGCTGGATGATCAGCACATCACGTAACATGCGAAAGAACATTGAGATGTTCATGGAGGAAGACCAAGAGGAGGCTGACCCCGATGCGGTGACGGAGGATGACATCATGGAAGAAGCATTGGAAGAAGGAGCCAACGATGGCAGGAAGTCCATGAAGATTGGCAAATCCTTCATCACACACGCCAAGAACTTTATGGATGTGGAATAACCAAAACCGCAAACAAAACCTATAACAACCACAAAACAGCACAACATCGTGAAAAAGATTCTTTTTACCATCCTGCTCCTCATGGCTGCAGTATTGCCAAGCCATGCTGTGCTCAAAGAAAAGGACCTTGGGCATACCCTGCACGTTCTTCGTCTTGAACTTTACAACAAGTGGACAAGACAGAAAGAACGGATGAAGCAGATGGAAGAACGCCAAAAGGCACAACACGCAAGGCTCGTTGACATCACCAAACGTTGTGAAACGACGAGCCTCATCCTCTATTCACAAGGACAGGACTTCACCTTCGATATGGCGTATGCATGCCAAGAGGCAACATCGTTATATCGAGAATTCCAAAAAAGTACAATACCCTTCGACCAAATCAAGCAAAACATCGAGTATGAGATTACCAACTACGACAGTCTCATTTACTCTTTGAAACAAATTCCACCTGTCATCATTGATGCAGAAGAAGATGCAGATGGAGAGCAAACCGCATCGAACGGCAAGGGGGATACAATAAATAAAGCCGACGAGAAAAGTACCTTCCAACTGGATGCTCAAGGCATCAAAGACCGTGCCATGTGTATCGAATATGCTGAAACCCTGCGGGAAAACATGAAAGTCATCCTGAAAAGGTTAGAGAAAGATAATAAGCACTATACAGACCTTTATATCCGTGTGGAACGACTGAACAATTTTGCTCAGCAGAAATACACGGATCTGCAACAAAGCATCTTCATCAACCCTGGTACCAGTTATCCTCAAATTCTGGCGGGCATTCCTCGTCAATGGAAACGGATGAAGGACGACTTTTACACCAAGTACAAACCATTGGAAGAGCGTCGCAACGGACATTTCCAAGAATACAAATCCGAATGGAGAGGTGGCATCGTCATGTTTGCCAGCATCTTCATGTTAGTCTATATCCTTGGAGGCGCCATTCTGAGTAATGTGATTCTCCGATGGTTAGTACCCCAACGTTTCCGTACAGAAAAGTTCAAGCAGAAGCGTGGCACCCTGATCATCGCCCTCGCCGTATTCCTCTTTGCTGTTGCCGTGATGATTGTCCGTACGGTTATCCACCACAACCTGATGTTGATGGCAACGAGCCTCATGATTGAAATGGCATGGTTGATAGAAGCCATCTACGTATCGCTGATTATTCGTCTGAAGGGAGAGGAAATCAAGGCTGCCGCCAAAGCCTATGCACCTTTCATCCTGATGTCGATGATTGTCATCTGTTTCCGAATCATCCTGATTCCGAACACGTTGGTCAACATCATCTTCCCACCCATTCTCCTTCTCTTCACCATCTGGCAAGGCATCATGTTGAAAAAGGGTTGGAAGACCATCCCAACCAGCGATTCCATCTACTGCTCCATCTCGCTCTTTGCCATGCTGGCTTCATGCGTCCTTTCTTGGATTGGCTTCACACTCATGGGAGTCCAGATTATTGTCTGGTGGACATTCCAATTGGCAGCCATCGCCACGATTACTTGCTGTTATGACCTGATGGAGATGTATGAGAACGGACCTCTTTGCCGACGTATCAAGAAGGCATACGGAGACAATGTCAAGGAAGAGGATATTCGCTTCAGAATGAAACGCGGTGATTTCATCGATCAGACTTGGGTATATGACTTCGTCAATCGTGCGCTTATCCCTGTATGTGCTGTATTCTCCGTCATGCACAGTATTTACATGGCTGCCAAGATCTTCGACTTGCGGCACCTGTGCGTGACATGGTTTATGCAAGAGATTCATGTCGATAGATTGTTTACCGCATCTGCCCTCAAGATCTTCATTGTTGTCGCCTTATTCTTCGTCTTTAAATACATCAATTATATTGTTCGTTCCTCTTACTTCCGTTATCGCAGGAAGAACAAGAACAAAGACTTCAATGCCACGCTTGCCCGCAATATCATCGCTCTGCTGATTTGGGGTATTTAC
>JBGUGM010000030.1:0-2480 GCA_045111535.1 Bacteroidaceae bacterium | reverse complement strand
AGCAGTGAGGGTGTCACATTGCACGATGTTGCCATTGTGCATCAGGACATAACCCAACAGGTTGCCACAAATGGCTCTTGTGCATTGAAGGATGGCAAGGATCTGCTCGTTGACGGCATCCACACTCAATACACATCCTTCTTTCTTGGCTTGGGGCAATTCAAAATACTGCACATTCCTGCGTTCGCTCTTCTTCAGGTTCCGCATCTGGAAGGTGAGTTTCCCTGTGTCAGGCACCAACTCGAAGAGTCCCCTGCCGAGTGTGTCCGTCTTCACAGAGGCAAGCACATCGCCCTTCTCGTTCATCACGAAGCCTTCTCCCTCGTGCGGGTTTCCATTGTCATCCACTGCCAGCATCGCCACACGGCACCGCTTGCCTGCAACCAAGTCACCTCCTTCGGGGTAGAACTTCACGCTGATGGTCTTCATCAGGTCATTCGTGTAGATTCCTTCATTGATCGCTTTCTGATAGAGTGAGTCATCGCTGGTGCGGTTGTTCGGGTCTCTGCTGAAATAGAGCATCGTCCTGATGGTCAGGTCAGAATAATCACCCTCTTTCTTGGGTGCCTTGAACACAGGGAATACGCGTGAGAAGACGGCGTTGGTGCCCCAGTTGGTCATGTAGCGTGTATAGGCTCTCACCTCATAGTAGCCAGACGTGAGCAGGGTATCCAGTTTCAGGTCACCATGTGAGACACCCAACGAGTCAATGGGGTACTTGCGTGTCTTGACCACATCACCACTGGGATTGAGCAGTTCCACATACAGCACCTTGCTCAAGTCGGAAGGATGCCCGTTGTCCGTCCTTGTCACGTATGCCTTGAACCACAGGGTCTCGTTCTCGAAGTATCCCGTGTTGTCGAAGTGCAGATAAACCTTCTCCTGCGGCACCACCTTGTTGAAGTTCATCGTCTTCTGGATGTAGGAGAACAAAGGTGGAGTGGACTGTTTTGCCACTTCCATTTCCAGATTAGGGGTTTCGTCTGCCAGCATCCGTTCCATTGCCGTGCGTTGCATGAAACCTGTCTCTTGCTGCAGGTCGGGATTAGTGCCTGCCGCCAAGATGGCTTTCAACAGGTTCTCTTTCACGGAGACACCTTTGCCTGTCGGGATGGTGATGCCATCGGCATCTGCCAAGGTCATGCTGACGTCCAATTGGTCCGAATGGATTTGGGCAGAAGCCTTTGCCACCTCTGTGAATCCCCTTTTGTACGTATAAAGGGCATGGAACCGAACGGTGGCATGTTGTATTTGATCCGCTTCCTCTCCCAGGCGTTGCGTGCTGGTCATCAGTCCTCGCACAGCACCGTCAAAACGGAGCAGCCGGAAGGTCTTGGCATCAATGTAGAGTTTACCATACAGGATGCTCATTCTTGTATCCACTTTGGGTCTCAGATTGATTACGTACATCAACCCTCCTCCCTCTGTCTGCAATGTCTGTCTGGATATCGAATAGTAATAGTTCAGGAAAGAGGAAGAGAAGGGTTCCTGGAAAAGTTGGATGACAGAACTTTCCAAAGGGACTCTCCGCATCATGGGACCCGCCATCATGAGGTTGTGCAGATTGGTGTGCTGCAGTTGTGACAATGCCTGTTCTCCTGACTGCATCATGGTCCAGTATTGCCCGGAAACCACATGCATGTTACGCACATTCACTGCTGATTGTGCAATCAGGAAGTCCTCCACCATCTCCTCGCACTCGCCACTGCTGATGGTGATGCGATTAAGGTACATCTTCGTGTCTCTTCCGTGCTTCTTGAAGTCTCTCTTCAGCACATTGAAGGTTCTTGCCAAAATGGCATCATCAGAGAGCACCGTCACACCAGCAACGGACAATGCCAAAGGGCGCATCTTCACCACCTTTGGCATTTCACCCGCCTTCCATTGGCAGGTCTGGTATCCCACAAAGGAGAAACGGAGAGTGTCCTCCGCATGAGCCATGATGGTGAAGTCACCTTCCAAATTGCTGACGCATCCTTTTCCTGCAATCTGATAGACATTCACAAAAGGCATCGCCTCCCCTGTCTCTGCATCCATCACCCGAGCATGAAACACTTGCTGGGCATGGAGCGAGGTGGTGAAAAGGATAAGGAGTAATATGTGGAGAAGTCGTTTCATTTTCTATTTTTATCTCCTCTATTCTTATATTCCCACTTTTGTGAGAAATGTATAATCATCCGAGTTCTTTTTTTCAGTGAAATGTGATTATTTAACATTTCGAGGGCAAAGTTACAAGTTTTCTTTCAATCATTAGCCCCCAAACACAGACTTTAACATGATTTATATTATGTATGTATGACCCTCCAAGAAGCGGGGTTCACATCCCCAAGAGGGTGGCTTTCATACACCTCTTTTTGTCTTGCTGTGTTCCGTTTTATAGCGTTGCCGTATATCAATTTGTGGTGTTGCCGTATCGCGTTATAATTTGAAAGTTGCAAAAAAATATTTGAAACTTTCAAAAATAAATTTGCAACTTTCAA
>JBGUGM010000029.1:0-1625 GCA_045111535.1 Bacteroidaceae bacterium | reverse complement strand
GCACGCAACTCAACATCGAGGTCAAACGTGTCTTCGTTGTTCTTACGATCTACGGTAATGAAGTACTGTGGAGTGAATACAGGGAACTCTGTCAGCACAGTTTCAATCTGTGATGGGAAGACGTTCACACCACGAATGATGAGCATATCGTCGCTACGTCCAAGAATCTTTCCAAGGCGAACCGTGGTACGTCCACACTCACAAGGCTCGTAGATGAGGTGCGTGAGGTCACGTGTACGATAACGAAGGATAGGCATTGCTTCCTTACAGAGAGAGGTGAACACCAACTCACCCTCTTCACCTGGCTCTACAGGCTGCAAGGTCTCTGGATTGATGATCTCTGGATAGAACATATCTTCAGCCACGTGCGTACCGTTCTGGTATTGACACTCGCCACCCACACCAGGACCACACATCTCTGTCAATCCATAGATGTCAATGGCCTTGATGTGCAGTTTCTTCTCCAACTCTCGACGAATGCCCCATGTCCAAGGCTCTGCTCCGAAGAAACCAACTCTCAGTTTCAGGTCCTCAGCATCGATGTTAGGAGTCTTTTCAAGTACCTCAGCCAAATGCAGAGCGTATGAAGGGGTGCAGCAAATAGCCGTTGTGCCAAAATCCTTCATCAGCATGATCTGCTTGGCAGAGTTACCTGCTGAGATAGGCAACTGAATGGCACCACGTACGGCTGCACCATCATGAGCACCTAAGCCTCCTGTAAACAATCCATATCCGTAAGCCACCTGTACGACATCGCCAGGACCTACATCACCTACTGCCATCACACGGGCTACACACTCTGCCCACATCTTCAAGTCATTCTCTGTGTAAGTGCCGACAACGGGCTTACCAGTCGTACCTGATGAGGCATGGATACGTCGAATTTCACTCTGAGGCACAGCCTGGAGTCCAAAGGGGTACTCATCGCGCAGGTCATGCTTTGTGGTGAAGGGCAACTTGGTGATGTCGTCAATGCTCTTGATGTGCTCGGGCTTCACACCCATTCTGTCCATCTTCTTGCGATAGAAAGGCACGTTCTCGTAGCAGTTCTTAACGACTTTCTGCAAACGCTCTGTCTGCAACTTGCGCATAGACTCTCTGTCCATGCACTCCATTTCCGGATTGTGAATCATGTGTTCTTTTGTGTTTGATTGTTATTTTTTGCTTGCCTCCACACCGCTGTCGAATGCCTTGAGGTTGGCTTCGACCACAGCATCACCCTTGCGGGCAAAGATGACGGCGATGGCTTTGCGGAGTTGTTCTACTGTCAGAATTTCAATGAAGGGAGCAGCCATGCCGAGCAGCACCATGTTGGCACCACGGGCATTGCCTGCATCTTTGGCTACAGACTCGATGTCGAGTTTCACCACAGAAGGCATGCTGTCCAATTCTGCCATGAGGGCGCTTTCATCAGGGTAGTTGGGGATATTGACGAAGGGCTTGCTGCTGGTCACGATAGTACCCGTTTTGGCGAGATAGGGAAGGTAACGAAGTGCCTCCATTGGCTCCATTGAGATGACCACGTCTGTGCCACCCTGTGGGATGAGGTCACTGTAGATGTTCTCCGTAGAGAGACGCAGGTTAGACTGCACGTCGCCACCACGCTGACTCATTCCGTGTACCTC
>JBGUGM010000028.1:0-1794 GCA_045111535.1 Bacteroidaceae bacterium | reverse complement strand
ATGATCCTCAAGGAATTCACCATTCAGGCTATCTCGAAAGGTTCTGATGACATGGGAAAGGTACACATGCAAGTGGAATACAATGGGCACCTCTACTATGGCTTTGGCGCAAACACCGACATCGTCACCGCTTCTGTTGAGGCATATATTGACTGTATCAATAAGTTTAGAAACTAAATAATGGGAAAGACTTTATTTGACAAGATTTGGGATGCTCACGTCGTACAGAACGTGGAAGACGGTCCCACACAACTCTATATTGATCGTTTGTACGCACACGAAGTGACAAGCCCGCAGGCGTTCGATACATTGAGAGATAAGAACATCAAAGTGTTCCGTCCCGACCATGTGGTGGCAATGCCAGACCACAATACTCCCTCAGATCAGCAGGACACCATTAACGACCCTGTAGGACGCAAGCAGGTGGAAACACTGGCAAAGAACTGTGCTGAATTTGGCATCAAGCACTTTGCTATGGGCACGAAAGATAATGGTATCATTCACGTGGTAGGTCCAGAGAAAGCGCTTTCATTGCCTGGCATGACTATTGTGTGTGGCGACTCACATACATCTACACATGGCGCAGTGGGCGCTATCGCAATGGGAATCGGTACGAGCGAGGTGGCTCAGGTGCTCGCTTCTCAGTGCATCCTGCAAAGTAAGCCTAAGACGATGCGCATCAATGTGGAGGGAACTCTGCCAGAGGGTACTACAGCCAAGGATGTGGCCCTATACATCATGGCGCAGCTGACCACTTCAGGCGCTACAGGCTATGCTGTGGAATACGCTGGTTCTGCTGTACGCAACATGAGCATGGAGGGACGTTTGACCCTCTCGAACCTCTCCATTGAAATGGGTTCACGCGCAGGCTTGATTGCTCCCGATGAGACGACTTTCGCCTATTTGAAAGGACGTGAATATGCGCCTAAGGGTGCTGAGTGGGATAAGGCAGTGGAAGAGTGGAAGAAGCTCTGCAGCGATGAGGATGCTGTGTTTGACAAAGAGGTGACCTATCGTGCTGAGGACATCGCTCCTCGCATCACCTACGGAACGAATCCCGGTGCCGGTATTGCGATTGACGAGTGCATTCCAGCACTTGAGTCAATTCCTGAGGCAGACCGTTCTCAGTTCCTCAGCATGCTCGAATACATGCAGTTCGAGCCAGGTCAGAAGCTTGAAGGCCTGCCTGTTGATTACTGCTTCTTGGGTGCTTGCACCAATGGCCGCATTGAAGACTTCCGTGCTTTCGCCTCTGTGGTGAAAGGCAAGAAGAAGGCCGACAACGTGGTAGCTTGGCTTGTTCCTGGCTCATGGCTTGTGCGTCAGCAAATCATTGACGAGGGCATTGACAAGATTCTTGAAGAGGCTGGCTTTGAGCTTCGTCTCCCATCTTGCTCTGCTTGTCTTGCCATGAACCCTGATAAGGTGCCAGCTGGCAAGCTCTCCATCTCTACCAGCAACCGCAATTTCGTAGGTCGCCAAGGTCCAGGTGCTCGCACCATCCTTGCCAGCCCATTGGTTGTGGCAGCATCGGCAATCACGGGAGTAATAACTGACCCAAGAAAATTTTAAGTGAAAAGAAATGGCTAAAGAAAAATTCGATATCATTCAGTCAACCTGCATTCCTATTCAGATTGACAACTGCAATACAGACCTCATTATCCCTGCCCGTTACTTGGCAAGCACAACTCGCGACCCCAAGTTCTTTGGAGATGCCTTCATGCACGACCTCCGTTTTGATGCGCAGGGCAATCCTGTGGCAGACTTCGTGATGAATAAGCCTGAGTATGCAGA
>JBGUGM010000027.1:0-12750 GCA_045111535.1 Bacteroidaceae bacterium | reverse complement strand
AGGAGCAATCCCAACATGGATGAAAAAACGAACACTAATCTCTCGAATAGACACGAATCATTTTTTTGCAGAATAGTGAAATACTGTTCACTTTTTGGGGATATGCTGAACAGTTGTCGCCATCGATGCGGTGGAGGCGACGTGTACTGCCAAGTGGATGCGTCGTGTAGTCGAAGGTGAAGGCGACGTGTGTCGCGTGGTGGATGCGCCATGTCTTGATACGTCAATACGGCACATCCTGTTTGCTTTGAAAGGTGTGGGGAGAAAAAAGATGGATGGTATAGTTATTGTGGTGATAACAGAAACTCATCTATATTCTTGGGGGTGATGATTTGATAGGTGGCGTTAGGGTATGCTTTGGCAAAGGCACCAGGAATCTGAGTGCTTGCTTTTTTATCGTTCCATTTGAATTCATAGGCATTCAAGAGCCCATTCTCTTCCTCGAGATAGTCAATTTCCTTCTGCTGTTGGGTGCGCCAGAACCAAGACTGGGCAAAACTGCTGTTATATGAATTGCGTTTCATACGTTCAACGATGGCAAAGTTTTCCCATAAAGCACCAACATCATTCCTGTTTTCTACTTGTGCGAGATTGCCAATGAGTATATTGCGAATGCCTAAATCCCAGAAATAAATCTTGCGACTCTGTTTCAACTCATTACGGAGATTGCGGGAAAAACTGCCAAGGCGGAAGATGATGAACGATTTTTCGAGGACATCGATGTAACGCTCAACTGTTTTTGTGTCCAAACCGATGAGTTGCCCAATTTCATGATAACTGACTTGACTGCCAATTTGAAAGGCAAGGGCTTTCAGCAGACGGATTATTTTATCGGTTTTTTTGATGCTTTCAAATGATAGAATGTCTTTGTAGAGAAAACTGTCTGCAAGTTCTTTCAAGATGATGCTCTCATTGCCAGGATTGCTGACTACTTCGGGATAATAGCCATAGATCATACGGTGAGGAATAAGCCGCAGTTCTTCGAGAAGATTGGTGTGAGACACCATCTCTCCAAATGAGACGGGGAACATCCGGAATTCTCTCTTGCGACCAGCGAGCGATTCGTTGACTTTCGATGCAAGTTCAAAGGAACTGCTACCAGTTGCGATGACCTGTACACCTTTTATCTGGTCAGTGATGAGTTTTAAGCGTAATCCTATTTCTGGAATACGCGGAGCCTCGTCAATGATGAGAATCTTGCAATTGCCTAGTAGCGCCTTGAGGCGCGATGAGGTCATCTGACGGAAAAGTTCTTGTACATCTAAATCGTCGCCTGTCATCCATAGAACATTTTCCCTGTTCTTAAAGATGCTTTCTAACAAAGTTGATTTACCTACTTGTCGTGCTCCCATGATAAGGATGGCTTTGCCACCTATAAGGGATTGTACCTTGTCTTCTAATATGCGATGAATCATATTTGATTGATTTTTGGGTGCAAATGTAATGAAAAATGTAATCAAATCCAAAATTATCATGATTTTTGTGGAATTAAATCCAAAAATATTATGATTTTCTAGGATTTGGATCCAAAATCTTGAAAATAATGTCTGGGTGCGAAGGGAATTGACAGTTGATAATTGAGAATTGATAATTGACAGTTGACAGTTGACAGTTGTTTTTTTCGAACACGAATAGCACGAATAAAAAAGAGAGAGGGGTGAGAATTGATAATACTAAGGTGTAGATATTTTCGAGAAACTGTTTGGGAGTTCGATGAAAAAGATGTATCTTTGCCCCGTCAAATGAATGAGAGCATATGGAAGGGTATCAGTATCATATTTTTTCACCGTATCGGGTGTGTCCTCTGGGGGCGCATGTGGATCACCAGCATGGGTTGGTGACGGGTTTTGCGATTGATAAGGGTGTGGATCTGTGGTTTAATGTGAATGGAGAGACAACGGACAACGGACAACAGACAACAGAAGATGTGGGATTGGTGAAGTTGAAGTCGTTGACGTTTGAGGGGGATGTGCAGTTCCATATCAATACACCTTCGCAGGTGAGGGAGCATCATTGGGGTGATTATGCGCGGGGTGCGAAGTATGCGCTGAAGAAGAGGTTTGAGTTGTCGAGGGGTATTGAGGGGGTGATACAGGGGAGTCTGCCGGTGGGTGGATTGTCTTCGAGTGCTGCGGTGTTGATTGCGTATGTGATGGCGTTTGCCAAGGCGAATGGCATTACGTTGCAGCCGTTTGAGGTGGTGCAGATTGCTTCGGAGGCGGAGCGTGAGTATATTGGGCTGAACAACGGTATTCTGGATCAGGCATGTATCGCGCTGGGTAAGAAGGATGGGCTGCTGTTTCTGGATTGTGACAGCAACGAGTACCGCATCATCAAGAAGAATCCTGAGATGCCGGAGTTTGAGTTGGGCATCTTCTTCTCGGGCTTGACGAGGAGCTTGGTGAACAGCGACTATAACCTGCGTGTGTCTGAGTGTAAGACGGCAGCATGGAACATGTTGGCATATACCGATCAGCCTCTGAAGACGTTTGACAAGACGTTCCTGCGGGATATTCCGAAGGCGACGTTCGAGAAGACAAAGATTGCGATGCCTGCACGGTTTGCTCGTCGTGCGGAGCATTTCTATAGTGAGTACCGTCGTGTGCGTCAGGGTGTGACGGCATGGGAGACGGGTAACCTGAAGTTGTTTGGGAAACTCTCGTTCGATTCGTGTGAGAGTTCCATCCATAATTATGAGTGCGGAAGTCCTGAGTTAATTGCCATCTACGAGATTATGCGCACCCTCCCAGGTATCTGGGGTGGACGTTTCAGTGGCGCAGGGTTCAAGGGTGCGTGCATTGCCATCGTTGACCCTGCGTACAAGGAGCAGATTGAGACGGAACTCACTGCCCGCTACCTGGAGCAGTTCCCTGAGTATGAGAAGACGTTCAAGTGTTATTTTGTGAAGCCAGATGATGGCGCACGGTTTGTGTAGGGTCGCTTCGCTCAAAATTAAAGTAAAAATTAAGAAGATAATTAATAAACCAAAGGATGAAAGAACATGGTATGTATGTTAAATTTTTAATTCAATTTTTGTTATAATTTTGAGTCCGAAGGACGACCAAAGAAAGGGATTATGAAGAATATAGTGATTGCGGCAGGATATGCCACTCGGTTGGGAGAGTTGACGAGGAACTTTCCGAAGCCATTGCTGAAGATAGGGGAGAATACTATCTTGGGCAGGATGTTGGATGATATAGATGGGATTCCAGAGATTGATGAACATATCATCATCACGAATCATAAGTTTGCTCCGATTTTTGAGGAGTGGAGGAAGGAACAGCATTACACGAAGCCGATCACGATTGTGGATGATGGGACGGAGACGAATGAGACGCGGTTGGGTGCAGTGTGTGATTTGCTGTATGCCATGGAGAAGTTGAGGGTGGAGGATGATATGCTGGTGGTGGCAGCGGATAACTTGTTGTTCTTCTCGTTCCAGGAGTTTGTGGACTTCGCGAAGGAGAAGGGGACATCGTGCATCATGTGCCATGAGCAGCCAGAGATGGAGAAGTTGCAACGTACGGGGGGGGTGGAATTGGATGCGGACTGGCGTGTGTTGGGGATGGAAGAGAAGCCGCAGGTGCCGAAGTCGCATTGGGCGGTGCCTCCTTTTTATATCTATGTGAAGAAGGACCTGGAGTTGGTGCGTCACTCGGTGGAGAATGGATGCGGAAAGGATGCTCCTGGCAATCTGGCGCATTACATGGTGGAGCATACGGTGATGCATGCGTGGAAGATGTCGGCTGGACGGTTTGATATCGGCAGCCTGGATACGTATCGAGAAGCGGTGGAAAAGTTCGGAAGATAAAGGTCGCTTCGCTCAAAATTGAAGCAAAAATTAAGAAGAAAATTAAAGCAAATAGGCTTGTGGACCCGTGCTGTTCAAAAAATTTTTAATTCAATTTTTGTTATAATTTTGACTCCGCAGGACGACCATAAAAAAGATAAAATATGGAGAAGATTGATTTGAATAACAAGAGTATTCTTGTGACGGGTTCGGCAGGTTTCATTGGCTCGAATCTGGTGAAGCGTCTGTTCAAGGATGTGAAGGGTGCTACGATTGTGGGCATCGATAACATGAATGACTACTATGATGTGAGTCTGAAGGAGTATAGGTTGAAGGAGTTGGAGAAGTTGAATGGTCAACTGTCCACTGTCAACTATCACTTCATCAAGGGTGATATTGCTGACAAGGCGACGATTGATGGCATCTTCGAGCAGTACAAGCCACAGGTGGTGGTGAACTTGGCAGCACAGGCAGGCGTGCGTTACAGCATCACGAATCCTGATGCATATATCCAGTCGAATCTGATTGGCTTCTACAACATTCTGGAGGCTTGTCGGAATCATCCTGTGGAGCATCTGGTGTATGCCAGTTCGTCGAGTGTGTATGGCTCGAACAAGAAGGTGCCATATTCTACAGAGGACAAGGTGGACAATCCTGTGTCGCTGTATGCGGCTACGAAGAAGAGCAATGAGTTGATGGCACATGCGTACAGTAAGTTGTACAATATCCCATCCACAGGACTTCGTTTCTTCACGGTGTATGGTCCTGCAGGACGTCCTGATATGGCGTACTTTGGATTCACCAACAAACTTGTGAAGGGTGATACGATACAGATTTTCAACTATGGCAATTGCATGCGTGACTTCACGTTTGTGGATGACATCGTGGAGGGTGTGGTGCGCATCATGCAGGGAGCGCCAGAGAAGAAGCAGGGTGAGGATGGACTTCCCTTGCCTCCGTATGCGGTGTATAACATCGGCAACAACAATCCTGAGAACTTGCTCAATTTTGTGGACATCCTGCAACAGGAACTGATTCGTGCCAAGGTGTTGCCAGAGGATTACGACTTTGATGCCCACAAAAAACTGGTGCCGATGCAGCCTGGTGATGTGCCGACCACTTATGCAGATACCTCGGCACTGGAACGGGATTTTGGTTTCAAGCCATCCACCTCGTTGCGTGAGGGCTTGAGAGCATTTGCGGAATGGTATTCTGAGTTTTATCATTAGGAAAGGGGGCAAAAAGCCCTCTTTTTTGTTTTTTTAATATCAAAGTTTTGGCAATGAAGGATTTTGGATGTACTTTTGCCCCTTGAAACCAACTTGGTTGGCATCTCTTTTGTTTCATCAAATCACTACTGATATGAAGATTAACAATCGTTTTTTATCTATTACCTTATTAACTATTTTATTGTCAATGGGAATACTGAGAATTTTTGGTCAGGGTATTGATTTTGCCTCCAAGGTGAAGTCGGAACTTGAGAAGGTGCAGAAGGAAGCGGACAAGGACCCAGACACATTCAAGGAGAATATCGCCAAACTGGAAAAGGAGTGGGGCGGTAGGAAAGATGCTGTGGAACAGAGTGTGGCGCATGCCATGTTGGGCTCTGCCTATCGGGAGATGAAGTGGACGAGCATCACTGACTACGATGAGGAGACGCGTGATGACTACGATGCGAAGCGTGACGAGCATTTCGCTCATGTGCTGGACAATATGGAGGCGTTGGCTCAGGCGAAGGCGAGCACTTATTCTGTGCTGATGGGTGAGAAGGGAAGGGACAATGACCTGTTCGGAAATGATATGTTGTCGGTGATGATTCGTTTTGTGGAGGAGAATGCCACATTGACGAATGAACGGAAGGCTGAGATATATGAGAAGGCATTCAATATCTACCGCAAGCGTGGCAACCTGGATGGTTATGGTTTGATGAAAAGTAAATGGTTGGAGGCGAAGCGTCGGGTGGAGAGCCAATATGGCAGTTTGACTTATGTTCAGCAGAAGGATAGCCTGTACCAGTTGTTGCAGGAACTGAAGAAGGAAGAGGTGGGTGCTGACTTGGCACTGAACTATTGGGACACTTTCCTCAATCGTGACGATGGCATCCTGTTCCTGAAATGGGCTGTGGACAATGTGGGCAGTTCTCGCAGGAAGAGCGAGGTGAAGATGAAGTTGGATGATGTCCTTCGACCCTCTATCAGGCTTTCTGCTGTGGATAATTTGATGGCAAACCGTCCTTGTCCTCTGAAACTGAAATTCTGGAACTGTGAGCGTTCCACCATCACCATCCGCAAGTATGCTGGCAGAACAACAGACAAGGATGGCCGTTCGAGACTGAAACTGACAGGTGATGTGGTGGAGAAGAGGGAAGTGGTGCTGGAGATGGATTCGACGAACTTGGCAAGGAAGGCTCAGGATTTGCCTGTGGAAGGATGGGCAGAGACGAGTGTGACTTTGGCTCCTGGCAGATATGTGATGGTGGCAGAGGGTCTTGACGAGTCCAATGTGTCGGAGTTCAAACTGAGCACCATCCGTCTTATCAAGACAGACAAGGATCGCTTTTTCTATCAGGTGTATGTTGTTGACAATGAGACGGGTCGTCCCTTGAAGGGTGTGAAGGTGCAGTGGAGAGAGAAGTTGCCCGATGCAGACAAGCGTACCGAAGGATGGGAAGACCGTGACATAGATGGTGAGAAAGTGACTGGTGCTGATGGCATGGTGGAACTGGACAAGAATTACTATGTACGTGCTGTCAGGACTCAGGATGACTTGACCGGATGGGAATATCGGAACAATTACTGGCGTGATCCTCGTGGCTATACAGCAGATGTGTCTTTCCGCATCATGACTGACCGCAGCATTTATCGCCCAGGACAGACGGTGCAGGCTTCTGTGATTGCTTACTATCAGATGGGCGACAACGTGAAGGTGTTGCCGAACAAGGCTTTGAAACTGACGGTGACTGATGCCAAGAATAAGCGTCTGAAGAGCATGGACCTTGTGACCAATGAGTTGGGTTCGGCATCTTTTGACATTGCTTTGCCAGAGGATTGCGAGGTGGGTACTCTGCGTATGAGGGTGAGTGCTGATAACAATTCGGATACAGAGACCGTGCGAGTGGAAGAGTACAAGCGTCCTACTTATGAGGTGTCGTTTGGTGGCAACCGCACTGGACACTTCGGTGAAGTGCTGGAAGCAGAGGGTACTGCCATGATGTTTGCAGGTGTGCCCGTGCAGGGAGCACAGGTGCATTATACCGTGGAATATGCCTCTGTGGATTTCAAGCGCTGGTGGTATGAGACCCGTTGGATTCACATGTCGGAGGGTGACCTGACCACAGACGATGAGGGTCATTTCCGTGTACCAGTCACGCTGACAGATGAGCACTTGACCGCAGGGCATGAGATGATGCGTTTCCGTATCAAAGCCACCGTGACGGATGTTGCAGGTGAAAGCCATGATGCAGAGTGGACCGTCAATGCCAGCAACCGGGAGTTTGCCTTGGACTTGAACGTGGATCATGTGGTGGATTTGGCAAAGGATGCTTCGTTCCAGGTGGAGGCTTTCGACATGAATCGTGAGAAGGTGACCGTGAAGGGTACTTACACCATCAAGCACGGCTATGACACGTTGTTCGAGGGTGACTTCACATCTGGTGATTCCATCCTCCTGCCCAAGACTTTGCAGTTGGGTGTGTCATATTCTTTGTCGGTGAGGGCAAAAGAGACCACAGGACATGAGGTGTCAGATTATGCCAACTTCACCCCTTACAATTCTTCCCTGCCACTGACAGAGATTTCCCGTTTGGATTTGGGTGAGAAGTATCGTCCCGAGAAGAAAGAGAAGGAACAGGATTTCATCTATACGCCGAACACCGTTTATCAGGAGGGTGGGGCTATTGACCTCTACTTCACCACCAAGGAGACAGATGCATACCTGATCTATAATGTATATAATGGTACGGGGCTCATTGACCATCAGGTGGGTGTGACTGACGGTACCATGAAGCACCTGCGCTTACCATACAAGAAAGAGTGGGGCGAGGGCATTGAGGTGGACATCCTTTATGTGCGGAATGGACAGTACTCACGTATGACACAGAAGTTCACCTTGGCACGTCCTGAGAAGAAACTGAAACTGGAATGGGCTACCTTCCGTGACAAGTTGCAACCTGGTCAGCAGGAGCAGTGGACACTGACCGTGACTGACAAGGACGGCAAGCGTGTGAGTGGTGCTGAGATGATGGCGGTGCTGTATGATGCATCGCTCGACCGCATCTACTCTCACTATTGGGATTTCGGATTGGGCTTTGCCCGTTACATCCCCAGTGCCAACATGAGTTGCTCCGATCGCTTCTCATTCCCATCCTTCAGTCTGAATGGACCTTCATCCCGTGAACATTCCTACTCACGCACTTACACTGATTTGAACATCTTCGAGCATGACCGCTATATGCACTATACAAGAGGTGGAGCAAGAGTGATGATGCTGGAGAGTCGTGCCCCTGCGGCGATGATGGTGGAAGATGGCATGGCAGCAAAGAACATGACGGGATATGATTCGGGTGAAGAAGAAGCGCTCCTCGATGTTGCTGAAGTGGCTAGTGCTGCTGTACCAGAAGAGGACTTCGACAAAGCCACCATCCGTGAGAACTTTGCCGAGACGGCTTTCTTCCTGCCCCATCTCGTGTCTGATGCGAAGGGTAACGTGAACATCCAGTTCACTTTGCCTGAATCCCTGACCGAATGGCAGTTCATGGGTTTTGCACACACCAAGGATGTGGATTACGGCATGCTTCGTGCCACTGCCAAGGCAAGCAAGGATTTCATGCTTCGACCCAACATGCCACGTTTTGTTCGCTGGGGCGACAATGCTGTGGTGGCTTCCTCTATCATCAACCAGAGCGAAAAGCCTCTGAATGGTGCGGTGCGCATGCGTCTGCTTGATCCCAAGACCGACGCTGTGGTGCTGACCATGGAGAAGGCATTCGAGGTGGAGGCAGGCAAGACTGTGGGTGTTGATTTCAACTTTGACGTGAAGGAGGAATGGACAGACCTCGACTGCGAAATCATTGCCATGTCGGGCAATGTGAGCGATGGTGAGAAGAATCATCTTCCTGTGCTCTCCACGAAGAAGGAGATGGTGGAGGCAGTGCCTTACTACCTCATTGGCAATGCCGATGGTGCAGAGGTGTCGAAGATGATGGATTTGTCGACACTCTACAACGAGAACTCTGCCACAGCCACCAACCGTGTGCTGAAGGTGGAATATACCGACAACCCTGCATGGATGTGCATTGAGGCATTGCGCAGTGTGAAGAATCCTCCTGTGGATGATGCCATCGACTTCTCCACATCCCTCTATGCCAACACCCGTCTGGTGGACCTCATGCAGACCTTCCCTGTCTTGGAAAAGCAGGAGAACAGTGCCGACTTGAAGAAGCGTACCGAACAGGCAGAGACGAAGTTGGCTGGCTTGCAGAATCCTGATGGTGGTTGGAGTTGGTTCAAGGGCATGCAGAGCAGTTTCTACACCACCTTGGCGGTGTGTGGACAACTGGCACGAATCCCGAATCCAAACGCACAGGTTCAAAAGATGCTGGCAAACGGTATGAAGTACCTCGACAAGCACGAATGGGATTCTTACTCCTATGCCAAGAAAAAGAAGTACAAGATATGGCCATCTGACAGCGACATCCGCTATCTCTATGTGTCGGCACAGATGCCTGACCGAGAGGTGTCGGGCGACATCAAGAAGATGCGTGAGGAGTACCTCACCAAGTTGGAGAAGGCACCACGTGACCTGACCATCTTTGGTGTGGCAAACACCGCTTACACGCTTCGTGCATTCGGGCATACCAAGACTGCAGACAAGTTTGTCGATTTCCTGAAGGACTACACCGTAGAGAAGCCCGGACAGGGACGCTTCTACGCTACCGATGCTGCCTACTACTCATGGATGGACTACCGCATTCCTACCCAGGTGGCAGCCATGAAGGCCATCTATCAGAAGGACAAGAAAGACCCAATCCTCAACGACATGCAACTCTGGCTCATCTCGCAGAAGCAGGTGCAGAAATGGGACAACCCGATGAACACCATCGACGTGGCTGACTTCCTCCTGCAAGTGTCGCCTATGGAGACCTTCCACGAGAACAAGAAGCCTGTCATCATCGTGGATGGCACGCAGATCAAGGACATGGATTATGGCACCATCAACACCGAACGTGACGAACTGGAAGGACGTGAAGCCAACCTCATCCTCGAAGGCAATGTGCTGGCAGACGTGCCTGAAGAGGTGCTGAAGGATGGGGTGCAGCAACTCGAGGTGAAGAAGCAGACACCAAGTGTCTCTTGGGGTGCTGCCTATGCCACCTTCCTCGAGGATGTGGGCAACTTGAAACTCTATGCCACCAACGAACTGAAGATTGAGCGCAAACTCTACGTGCAGAAGGCAGGTGGCACGAAGTGGGAAGATTTCGATGCCAACCAGCCGCTGAGGGTGGGGGACAAGGTGCGTATTCGTCACATCATCACGGCAGACCGTGACATGGATTTCGTGCGTGTCACTGCACAGCACCCTGCCTGCCTCGAGCCCCTTCGTCACCTCTCTGGCTATCAGAACATGGGTGGCAGAGGATGCTACCTCTCCATCCACGACTCCCACTTCGACATGTTCTTCGATTGGTTCACCCGTGGCACCTCCACTGTCGATATGGACTATTCCATTGTCCGTTCAGGTTCCTACCAGGTGGGTGTCTCCACTGTCGAATGTGTCTATGCCAAGCAGTTCGGAGGTCACACCGAGGGCTTGAAGGTGAATGTGAAGTAATAACCAAACACAAAACTCATGAAACAAAGAAAGATTTTCGCCGCCCTTCTTGCGACGATGGTGCTGGCAACGGGAACGGTTGCCAATGCCCAGAACGAGTATGCCATCAAGGTGGAGAGCAAAAAGCCCTCTGGCATCATCGACGAGATGCTCTACGGACAACTCTTCGAACACATCTATTTCAGTGCCAACAATGGTGTCTGGCAGGAACTCATTCAAGAACGCTCCTTCGAGCCTGAGCAGTATCCTGGCATTCATCCACGTGACGGCTACTTCGATGGCTGGTTTATGGACGATGACTTGGTGCTGCACTCACCGACCCGATACGAGCAACCCCTCAAGATTGACAGCATCAACACCTGCGATTTTGACTTGACCATGGACGTGAACTGGCGTGCCTACAAATTGGCTCGTCGCAGTTGGAGCGGTGGTCTGATGGACATCCGTTTCGCCTTCCGCAACAAGGCTGACGGCACTCCTTACTTTGTCCGCATTCACGACCCTTATTATGAGAGCCGCACCTTCACCCCGGCACAGACCCAGTCGCAGATTGATGCCGCGAATGAGGCTGCTGCACGTGCCCGGCTGCAACAGCAGAGCGCTACAGCCGACTTCTCCATTTGTCAGATGGAAGTCCGCGAGATGCAAGGTTTCGGAGGACGTCCAGGGCGTCGCATGAATACCCTCTCGCCCTTGGCATCGGCACCTGCCACCAAGGAACAGGTGAATGAGGAACAGCAGTGGCACAAACTGCGTGTGGAGAGTCGTGGCAGCCAAGTGACGGTGTTTTGGGATGGCAAGGAAGTGCTTACCTATGATGGCTTGGAGAAGGCTGACCGTAACTTCGTGACCTTCTGGGTGAATTACACCGAGGCAACCTACCGCAACATCAAACTGACTTCTGCTGATGGCAAGACCTTGTTCGAGGGTACTCCAGGTGATGTGCAGACTCCCGCTGTGGCACAGCAATGGACAGCCTTTGGCGAGGGTGGCAAGTATCGTCTCATCAAGGATGATGTGGTGAACATGCGCTACTCGCAGGAGATTACCGCAGGAAAGACCGAGGCGGGCATCTTCCAAGGTCCGCAGAACATCATGGCACGCGAGAAATATGTAGGTTCCATCTATGCGAAAGGTAAGGGTGAACTCATCGTGGGACTCCGTGATGCCAAGGGTCAGTTCGTGGCACGTAAGTCACTCGGACAGGTCAGCAAGGAGTGGAAGAAGTATGCCTTCACGCTCGAGCCACAGGTGAATGGTGATGGCGATTTTGCCATTGCCGTGAAGGGTGGGGCAGTACAGGTCGATATGGCGACCATGACCACTCAGACAGGTATCAATCTGGGTGGTTTCCGTCCCGACATCCTGCAGGCAGTCAAGGAACTGCACCCCACTTGTCTGCGTTGGCCCGGTGGTGGCTACGTGGCACAGTACGACTGGAAATGGGGCATCGGTCCGCAGGAGAGCCGTGAGCGCTGGGCACACTGGATGTGGATGGACTACGACCAGAACTGCTTCGGTACCGACGAGTTCATCCGTTTCTGCCGTGAGGTCAATTCCGAACCCATCATCGTCGTAAGTGTCAAGTTCGAGCGTCCTGCAGAGGAATACGACAGCATCCTCCAGGATGCGGTGAACTGGCTGCGCTACTGCAATGCCCCCGCCACCGACGAATGGGGAGCCAAGCGTGCTGCTAACGGCCATCCCGAACCCTACAACGTGAAATACTGGGAGATAGACAATGAGATGTGGGAGATGGGCATCGAGCGCTATGAGAAATGCGTGCGCGACTTCAGTACCGCGATGCGTAAGATAGACCCCTCCATCAAGATTATCGCCTGTGGCGGATTCCGTGAGGACGAGGATTTCATCAAACGCAGCGGCAACTATTTCGACTACCTGAGCCTGCACCACTATGAGCAGCAGGGTGGTTATGCTACAGGACCTTTGCGTCTGGGACAGCAGTACGACAACTACGCCAAGATGATTGCCGAGGGCCCCAATCCGAACATCAAACTCTTTATTTCCGAGTGGAACCTGAACAGCATCGACTGGCGCACAGGTCTGTTTGCAGGCGGATTCCTTAATATGTGCGAGGCGCGCGACGTGGTGGCGATGGGGGCTGCGGCTCT
>JBGUGM010000026.1:0-2564 GCA_045111535.1 Bacteroidaceae bacterium | reverse complement strand
CCCAGCACACGTGTCAAGTCACGGGTGCGGTAGCGGAGCAATGGCATCGCCTCACGGCAAAGGGTGGTGAGCACCAGTTCACCAATCTCGCCTTCGGGCACAGGTTCCAGAGTCTCAGGGTCAACAATCTCCACGATGTAGTAGTCCTCCCAGAAGTGAAGACCATTCTGCTCCTGACATTCGAAGCCCACACCAGGACCGCACATCTCGCTCATGCCGAACGAGTTGTATGCCTTCGCGCCCATCATCTCCTCGATGCGCTTGCGCTGTTCCTCAGAGTGAGGCTCAGCACCAATTGCCAGCACCTTCAGTTTTGTGTCCCTGCGAGGGTCAACACCCTCCTGCTGCATCACTTCGTACAGACGGGTCAGGTAGCTGGGCACCGCATGGATGGCAGTCGTGCCGAAGTCCTTGATGAACTTGATCTGACGCAGCGAGTTACCTGCAGCAGCAGGCACCGTGAGCATACCCAGTTTCTCAGCACCATACTGGAAACCGAGACCTCCCGTGAACATGCCATAACCCGAAGAGTTCTGGAACACGTCGTCAGGGCGCAAGCCCACCATCCAGAGGTTACGAGCCACTTGGTTTGCCCACTCGTCAAGGTCTTTCTGTGTGTGCAGAATCACGGTGGGGTTACCCGTCGTGCCTGATGAAGAGTGCAGACGAACACACTGGCGCAAGGGTGCGCTGGCGATGCCGAAGGGGTAAGTGTCTCTGAGGTCCTGCTTCGTTGTGAAAGGAATCTTGCGGATGTCGTCGAGGCTCTTGATGTCCTCGGGCTTCAATCCGTTCTCCTCGAAGCGCTTCTTGTAGAACGGTGAGTTCATGCAATGCTTCACCGTTGCCTGCAACCGCTCCAGTTGCAGTTTTTTCAGTTCTTCATGCGACAGTGTCTCATACTGCGGATGAAGGTAAGGTGATTTATCGTCCATTTTTATGGTTTTGGTTAAAGATTTCTATTCTTTCCTTAAACATGGGTTCCTGTTCTTTCGAGAAGAACGAGGTGCAGATGCGCACACCCTGTTCGTTCGAGCCCATTGTGTCGAGCGGGAACACCGCGATGCCGTAGTACATCAGTTCGCGGGTCAGTTGCAGGTCAGTCATGCCTGGGTACTGCACCGTGAAGTAGAAGCCATCAGCCAGAGGGGCACCCATGTCATTGTCATACACCAGGTAGAACCCGTTTGCCAAGAGCACGTCCTTCATGTACTTTGCCCTACGACCATACTCGCGCACATCTGCCAGGAAGTTGTACTTGCCGTCACAGGCAGCCTCCATCAGGGCAGCCATCGCGTGCTGCACACTATGTGTCGTACCGCTCGAGAGCGTGTACATCAAGCGGTTGCAGAAGAAGTTGCCGAACTCACCCACGCCGAAGTTCTTCTCCAGGGCAGGGAACACGCGGTGATAGAGCGCATTCGAGATGCAAGCCACGCCGATGCGCTGACCGGCATACGAGAAAGCCTTCGAGCCCGACACAGCCAGGATGTACCTGTCGGTGTATCTTGCCACCGTAGCCTGATAAGGAGCCTCGAACGGGTGCGAGAGGTCTCTGCGGAAGTCCATGGCGAAGTAAGCCAGGTCCTCCAGGATGATGCAGTCGTGCTTGTCAGCCAGCATGGCGATGCCCTTCAGTTCCTCGTCGTTGAAGCACACCCACGAAGGGTTGTTCGGGTTCGAATACACGATGCCGCAGATGTTGCCTGCGGAGAGAATCTCCTCCAGTTTTTCCACGAGCGCGTCCCCACGATAGTCGTGGATGTCCAGCCCGATATGCTTCAAGCCAATCACGTCACACTGGGCAGTCTGCACAGGGAAGCCCGGGTGGATGAACAGCACCGTGTCCTTCTCGGGCATCGCATGGTGCCAAGCCGTGAACACCGCAAAGGTGCCCTGCATCGAACCTGTCGTGGGAATGCAGCACAGCGGGTCAATGTCCACACCGATGAACGCCTTCACAAAACGTGAAGCCGCATTCTTGATACGTGGAATGCCTCCGTTCGGAGGGTAGATGGTGGCACATCCGTTTGCCAGCGCCTCCTGCTCCGCCTTCATGGCGATGTCCGAAGGCTTCAAGCCAGGCACACCCATCTCCAGATGGATCACCGTCTGTCCCGTCTTCTCTTCCAGCACTTTCGAAAGTGACTGAATGTCGCGGATGGTCGCCTGCGAGAAATCCCCCAGATTCATCCCCTCAATGGCATCCGTCACCATGTTATAATCTAATGGAGTCGTCATATCAAATAGGTAATGTAAAACAAAATCGATTGCAAAATTACACAAAAGATTCCAAACAACCCCGCTTTTCCCCAACTTTTTTATGATGTACACGTAAAAACATCCCTTCCCTCTGCACAATCACCCCTCACTCTCAACAGCCACTCCCTCTCTTTCACCACCACATGCCCCTCTCTTCCATAGCCTCCATCCCATGTAGCCTGTTGACTCAGACATCTTTAGCCTGATGTCCCATATCCATTTCACTTGATGACCCACATCCTTTTAGCGTGGTTATACTTTCATGTATTCACGCTAAACCATTTTCTGTAACCACGCTAAAT
>JBGUGM010000025.1:0-4709 GCA_045111535.1 Bacteroidaceae bacterium | reverse complement strand
ACTGCCGTAGATTTCCTTGATGTCTTTCATCACTAAGTCGTAAGCCTCTTCGGGTGCATAGAACTCTTTGTCCATGTCACCGAACTCTTCCTCGGCAGGCACATCGAGCATCGGTGCTGCCATAGCGGGTTTTACGCTTTCAGCCAACATAGTTATCAGTTGTAACTTCTCGACATTGTCAAGCGCCTTCGCCTGGTTCCATGCCTTCGTGAAGGGTGATACCGTGTGTCGTTTTCTTGCTGTAGTTGTAGCCATAAGTTTCTTCTTTTTTTTCAATTGCAAATTAACAACTTTTTTCATTATTTTCCAAATAAAAGAGGAACTTTTTTTGAAAAAACTTGAAAAGGGGAGAACAAACGCATAAACAATGATTTAATTGCAAAAACCGTATTTCCCGCCCAGAAACCATTATTTCTCGACGAGAAACATTTATTTCACGGTGAGAGATATTTATTCCACGACGAGGAATAATTGTTTCACGGTGAGAGATGATTTCATCTCTTCAAGAAACGGAAAAGGGTTGATGGCGTAAAGGGAGAAGCGTCTGTGGAGGTGCCCCTTTGCAGTGGTGCCGTGTGCCCCTGTCACTTCTCTGGAATATTTTAAAATCTGTCGTCGAAATTCAGAATATTCGAAAGAAAAAAGACTTTTTCTTGTATTTTTCTTGTTATTTTACTCACTTAATTGTAACTTCGCCTCGAAAATAAATCATAAACCTATTTTACGAATCACATAAACCGAAAAAAACATGATGAGATACAGAATATTATTGCTTATCGCCACGATATGCATGGCGATAGGAATGGAGGCACAAGTCGATTCCGTGAACACCGCTGCCATCACTCCTGACCAGGAAAGTGTAAAGAAGGAGGCAGAGGAGGACTACCAGAAAGGAAATAAATTCTGGAAGGCAAAAGATATTGACAAGGCTCTGACGTATTATGGAAAGGCTGCAGAGGCTGGACATGCAGAGGCGCAGTACATCTTGGGGCTTTTATACATAGAAGGAAAGAAAGTCTTACAGAATTATGATCTAGGAATTGAATTGCTCACGAAAGCTGGACTTCAAGGGCATAAGGACGCACAATTCAACCTTGCCTCTATCTATTATCAGGGAAAGATTGTGGAGAAAGACCCAAAGCAAGCAGAATTTTGGGCAAAGAAATATAAGGATCTGCCTGTGGAATAACGTCCGAAACGCTTGTGTGTTTCGGGATTTACGGCTTTTTTGTTGTTTTTCAGGTGGTCATGAGGCGAAAAGGTACGTTTTCTTAATAAATATTGTGTATATGTCGTAGAAAAGTCGTACCTTTGTGCCCGTTTTTATGTGGTTTAGTAAAGCAAAATGGACGTAGCAATCGTAAAATATAATGCGGGCAACATCGGTTCGGTGGAGAATGCGGTGAGACGCATGGGCATTGAGCCTATGGTGACGGACGACGTGGAGAAGATTCAAAAGGCTGACCGCGTGATCTTCCCTGGACAGGGTGAGGCGCACAGCACGATGGCGTATCTGAAGGCACATCGCCTGGATGAGGTGATTGTGAACTTGAAGCAGCCTGTGCTGGGCATCTGCATCGGCATGCAGTTGCTGTGCCGCCACAGCGAGGAGCACGACACGGACTGCCTCGGGGTGTTTGACGTGGATGTGAAGCGTTTCATTCCCCAGAAGCATGAGGACAAGGTGCCGCAGATGGGCTGGAACACGATTGAGCAGACGAAGTCGGAACTATTTGAGGGTTTCGGGGAGAAGGAGTTCGTGTATTTCATCCACAGTTTCTACGTGCCGACGTGCGACTGGACGATTGCCACCACTGACTACATACAGCCCTACTCTTCTGCGCTGCACAAGGATAATTTCTATGCGACACAGTTCCATCCGGAGAAGAGCGGAAAGGTAGGCGAAAGAATATTAAAGAACTTTATGGGGTTGAAGAATTGAAGGGTTGAAAAATTGAAGTATATGAATTATGATTGAGATCATTCCTGCAATAGACATCATTGATGGTAAATGTGTGCGTCTGACACAAGGCGACTACGACACGAAGAAGGTCTATAACGAGGACCCCGTGGAGGTGGCGAAGATGTTTGAGGCACACGGCATCAGACGTTTGCATACGGTGGATTTGGACGGTGCACGTTCTGCACACATCGTGAACTATAAGACCATCGAGCGCATTGCTGACCACACGAGCCTGGTGATTGACTTCGGTGGCGGCATCAAGACAGATGAGGACATCGACATCGCTTTTGCGAGCGGTGCGACGATGGTGACCATCGGCAGTGTGGCGGTGAAGAACCCTACCCTGTTTGAGACTTGGCTCGAGAAGTACAACGACAATAAGATCATCTTGGGTGCCGACGTCAAGAACGGACGCATCAGCATCAACGGCTGGAAGGAGGAAGGTGAGGATGAACTGCTGCCGTTCCTACATCGCTATGTGGCGAAGGGTGTGGATAACGTGCTCTGCACAGACATCAGCAAGGACGGTATGCTGGAAGGTCCTGCCGTGAAACTGTATGAGGACATCATGGCGGAGTTCCCCGAACTGCACCTGATTGCCAGCGGTGGCGTGAGTTGCATCGAGGACATCGACTTGCTGAATTCGGCAGGCATCCCTGCTGTGGTGTTCGGCAAGGCGATTTATGAGGGTAAGATTAAGATGGAGGAGTTGGAGAAGTATGTTGGCTAAGAGAATCATACCTTGTTTGGATATCAAGGACGGACAGACGGTGAAGGGCACGAACTTCGTGAACCTGCGTCAGGCGGGCGACCCGATTGAACTGGGCAAGTTGTACAGCGAACAGGGTGCGGATGAGTTGGTGTATCTGGACATCACGGCTTCGCATGAGGGCAGAAAGACGTTCACGGAACTGGTGAAGAGGATTGCACAGGAAATCAACATCCCCTTCACGGTGGGTGGCGGCATCAACGAACTGAGCGATGTGGACAGGCTCCTGAATGCCGGTGCAGACAAGGTGAGCGTCAATTCGGCTGCGTTGCGTCGTCCCGAACTGATTGATGAGATTGCCAAAAACTTTGGCAGTCAGGTGTGTGTGGTGGCGATAGACGCGAAATGTGAGGATGACAAGGTGCATGAAAATGGTGACCCACGCATTGACGGTAACTGGCGTTGCTACGTGAATGGTGGGCGTGTGCCGACAGAATATAAACTCTTCGACTGGGCAAAGGAGGTGAATGAAAGAGGTGCGGGTGAGATTCTGTTCACGTCGATGAATCACGATGGTGTGAAACGTGGTTTTGCGGATGCTGCGCTGAGGAAATTGGCTGACACGCTGACCATTCCTGTGATTGCCTCTGGCGGTGCAGGATACAAGGAGCACTTCCGCGACACGTTCATCAATGGACACAGCGATGCAGCCCTGGCAGCGAGCGTGTTCCACTTCGGAGAAATACCTATCCCTGAACTGAAGCAGTATCTGAGGAGCGAGGGGGTCAATGTGAGACTGTAAAACAACAACGAAATAAAGAATGAAAATCGATTTCAAGAAAATGGATGGTCTGGTGCCTGCGATTGTGCAAGATGCCAAGACTTTGAAGGTGCTGATGCTCGGCTTCATGAACGAGGAGGCATATAAGAAGACGGTAGAAACTGGTAAGGTGACTTTCTATAGCCGTACCCGTCAGACACTCTGGACAAAGGGTGAGACAAGCGGCAACTTCCTCAACGTGGTGGAGATTCTGAACGACTGCGATCAGGACACGCTGCTCATCAAGGCAAACCCTGTGGGTCCTGTGTGCCACACGGGTGCTGACACTTGCTGGAACGAGAAGAACGACAACCCCATCATGTTCCTAGTGGAGTTGCAGCGTTTCATCGAGAAGCGTCATGAGGAGATGCCTGAGGGCAGTTACACCACTTCCCTCTTTAAAGATGGTTGCCACCGTATGGCACAGAAAGTGGGTGAAGAAGCGCTGGAGGCTGTCATCGAAGCGGTGGCAAACAACAACGAGCGACTGGTGTATGAGGCATCGGACATGCTCTACCACCTCATCGTACTGCTCACTTCAAAGGGCTTGACCATCGAAGACTTGGCAAGCGAGTTGGCTGAACGCCACGACCCCAACTGGCATAAACACTAAAAAGATGAATCTGATTGAATACAAAGGCGTCAACGTCTATCAAGAATCGCAACTGGTGCTGCAAGATGTGAACGTGAAGATTGGCGAAGGTGAATTTGTCTATCTCACGGGTAAGGTGGGCACCGGTAAGAGTTCCTTCTTGAAGACTCTCTATGGGGAGATTCCCGTGAAGGAGGGTGAAGCGAAGGTGATGGGCTATGACATGACGGAGCTGAAACGACGTCATCTGCCCGAACTCAGAAAGAAACTGGGCATCATCTTCCAGGACTTCCAACTGCTGACTGACCGCACCGTGGATGCGAACCTGCGTTTCGTGCTGAAGGCAACGGGCTGGAAGAACAAGGTGGACATCAACCAGCGCATCAGCGATGTGCTCGAACTGGTGGGCATGTCCACGAAAGGCTACAAGATGCCTTCGGAACTCTCAGGTGGTGAGCAGCAGCGCATCGTGATTGCACGTGCCATCCTGAACCGTCCTCAACTCATCTTGGCAGACGAGCCGACAGGAAACCTCGATGCGGAGACGAGCCGTCAGATTGTGGAACTCCTGCGCCATATCTGCAAGGCAGGAAGCACGGTGGTGATGATCACCCACAACCTGAAC
>JBGUGM010000024.1:0-1664 GCA_045111535.1 Bacteroidaceae bacterium | reverse complement strand
GGCAACGAGCGAAGAGACCGGGACGTTCCTTCAGCAATGCCAGTGTCATGTCAGCATCGTTCTCTGAACGAGCCTTGTCAACACGACCCTGCCAAGTTGAATAATCCTGCTTGTAGAACACGTCGAGTATCTCTGCCAGATGGTCAAAGCCATTCTTACGAGAGTATTCACCCAGGCGGAGGGCACGGATCATACGAACCCACATACCACGCTTGGGATTCATATTCTCAGCTGCCTGTCTTGCAGTCATCGGGATGGCATTCAGCCACAATGCCACACGCAGACATGCCTTGCGGTCGTACTTCAACATCAGCTTCTTCTTCATATCTTTTGCTGCATCAGCACCTCTGTCGAGTGGCCCCCACATGTGGAAGTACAGCTTATGGGCATGGGCTACAAGAGTCTTTGGCTCAATAATCTGCACATAGCCGGTCTTCTCGTACCAGAGGTAACGGAGCACATCGGTTGGAGTCTTCAGCAACTTTGATGCCTCGTCTGCCTTATCCTGTTCCACCAACAACTTAATGACGAGCATAGCAGTTTCCTTCATGGTGATGTTGGCATCCTCGGGCAGTGGGAACTCGCGCAGCAACTGCTCCAGAGATTCCTTCTGGGTTCCATCAAGCGGAGTGGTCGATGCCAAAAGGGATGCGAACACATGCTTCATGTCCTCGATAGTAAACAGGCGCAGTTCCTTCAACTTGCTGGCCTGTCCCTTATAGACGAAATCGGCAGTCTCAAACGGTGTGCCACAGAACGGGCAACCATTGTAGCGCTCAATGGGGAAAGTCCCTTCAGGAATAAGGTGACCGCAAGGAAGTGTCGTTCTCTTGAAACCTGCCTCCTTACCAAAGATGTTGGCAATCCAGGTAATCAGATGGTCAGCAAGGCTCTCACCCGTTGGCACATTCCATCCCTTGACGAGTGGTGCCCAATTGAGCTTCACGCCCATCACGTCGTTGATACACTCGGTGATTTCTGCGAGTCTGTCTGCAGGAGCAGCATTCAAAGCGTGAAGAAGTTCCTCACTGACGCAGAAACCATTCTCCTTCAACCTGGCCACGAATGCCATCACCGGCACTGAAGCCTCGGACTTCATGTTGATGTTCTCACGATTAATGTCGAGGAACACTGCACGGTAGCGCAAAGCTACTCTTGTCAAAGTCTTGTTACTCATAACGTCTTTAATTTAAAAGGTAATTGACTGACAGGAACAGAACCACAATCTATTTTGAAGTATGTCAGCCTTGACCTTGTTAATACTATCCTTGAGCTGCGAGCAGGACTCGAACCTGCGACCCATAGTCTAACAGAAATGAAGTATGTGGTGATTGGTCCTTCTCAGGAAATGTCGTCACAAACCTATTGTTCTACCAACTGAACTATCGCAGCATAAAGAGAGGTAATTGAACAGCTAATTGGAGCCTCTTTAGCATAAGATCGAAGAAGTAAGCCGTTCTTGACCTTCTCTTTTATTTGAGCGGCGGGCTGGAATCGAACCAGCAGTAACCATTAGGTGTAAGCAAACGTTTGGGCCATCACTCTGGCAATTGCGATGCTTACCGCCGCTACCGTTTTTTATCCTTTGATAACAGCCACCGGCAGAAGTCGGGTCTTTACCTTTACCAGATCCGCCTCGTTGGCTATTACCTCCTCAATGTCCT
>JBGUGM010000023.1:0-3744 GCA_045111535.1 Bacteroidaceae bacterium | reverse complement strand
ATTGTAAACAATAAAATAGTAAATATACATGACTTATCAAGTAGACGAAAATGGCTTCTACGGACAGTTCGGAGGAGCCTACATTCCAGAGATTCTCTACAAGACGGTAGAGGACTTGAAGAAAGCTTACCTCCCCATCTTGGAGAGTGAGGAGTTCAAGCGTGAGTACCATGCCTTGCTGAAAGACTATGTAGGTCGCCCTTCCCCACTCTATTATGCCAAGCGCATGAGTGAGAAGTACGGTTGCCAACTTTATCTGAAGCGTGAAGACCTCAACCACACGGGTGCACACAAGATTAACAATGCGTTGGGACAGATTCTCCTTGCCAAGAAATTGGGCAAGACACGCATCATCGCCGAAACAGGTGCTGGTCAACATGGTGTGGCTACGGCTTCGGCTTGTGCACTCATGGACATGCCTTGTACGGTATATCAGGGTGCCCTTGATGTACAGCGTCAGCACGTGAACGTGGAGCGCATGAAGATGTTGGGTGCTACCGTTGTACCTGTGGAGAGTGGCAACAAGACCCTCAAGGATGCCACAAACGAAGCCATTCGTGACTGGTGCTGTCATCCTGCCGACACATTTTATATTATAGGTAGCACGGTAGGTCCTCATCCTTATCCTGATATGGTGGCACGTCTGCAATCAGTCATTTCCGAAGAAATCAAATGGCAGTTAGAAGAGAAGATTGGCAGAGACTATCCTGACTATCTGATGGCATGTGTGGGTGGAGGCTCCAACGCGGCTGGCACCATCTATCACTACATCGACGATGAGCGTGTGAAGATTATCCTTGGCGAAGCAGGAGGTTTGGGAATCGACTCTGGACAAACTGCAGCCAGCATGCAAGTGGGCACTATCGGCATTCTGCACGGTAGCCGCATCAAGCTCATGCAGACAGAGGATGGTCAAATCATTGAGCCATACTCCATCTCTGCAGGTCTTGACTACCCAGGCACAGGCCCAATCCATTGCAACCTTTATGAGCAAGGACGTGCTCAAGTGCTTCCTGCCAACGATGACGAGGCACTCGCAGCTGCTTTTGAACTGACTCGCATGGAAGGTATCATTCCTGCTCTCGAGAGCGCACACGCTTTGGCGTTGCTTCCCAAAGTGAAAGACCAGTTCACGAAAGATACTGTCGTAGTGCTCACCGTCAGCGGTAGAGGCGATAAGGACTTGGACACCTATCTCAAACATAAGTCATAACCTCAAAGTCACCACACACATGTACAACTATCATACCGCTTCAAAAAAGATTCTGGGTGATCTCAACACACCCGTGAGCGTCTATCTTCGTGTACGCGATGCCTATCCGCAAAGCGCCCTGATGGAATGTTCTGATTATCATGACGGCAAGAACTCCCGTTCCTTCATCTGTCTGCACCCCATCGGGAGCGTGTCAGTAGAGCATGGTGTGGGTGTGATGCGCTTCCCCAATGGCGAAGAAACACGTACTCCCATTGCCAATACAGACGATACCGCTCAACTCATCAATAATTTCCTCGGCAACTTCAACATTGAGGGAAGCAACAAGAGTGATTGCGGCATCTTTGGCTACACCACCTTCAACGCTGTGCGCTACTTTGAGCACATTGATGTGAAGGATGAGACACAAGCAGAAAACGATGCACCCGACCTCCTCTACATTCTTTATAAGGACTACATCATCTTCGACCACTTCAAGAACGAGGTGACCATCATTGAGTTGCTGGCTGATGGCGAGGAGGATGACCTTGACCAGTTGGAGCACGATGTAAATAACCGTCCCTATCAGCAGTATGGTTTCCACCCTGTGGGTGACTACACTTCCACGCTGACAGACGACGAGCACCGCGAAAACATTCGTCGAGGCATCAAGCATTGCCTGCGTGGCGATGTCTTCCAGATTGTGCTTTCACGTCGTTTCAAGCAGAAATATGAAGGTGATGATTTCAAACTCTATCGTGCTTTGCGCAGCATCAACCCTTCACCCTACCTCTTCTACATGGACTTCGGAGGTTTCCGTATCTTCGGTTCTTCGCCTGAGACACATTGTCGCATTGAAGAGGGTCGTGCCTATATTGACCCTATCGCTGGTACCACCAAGCGTACAGGTGATGAAGAGCAAGACCGTCAGAATGCGCTCTATCTGAAGAATGATCCGAAGGAGAATGCCGAACACGTGATGCTGGTTGACTTGGCTCGCAATGACCTCAGCCGCAATTGCCACGATGTGAAGGTGGACTTCTACAAGGATATGCAGTTCTACTCTCATGTCATCCATCTGGTTTCTCGTGTGAGTGGCGAACTCAACGAAGGTGCTGACCCTGTCAAAGCCTTCATCGACACCTTCCCTGCCGGCACCCTCTCTGGTGCTCCGAAGGTTCGTGCCATGCAGCTCATCTCCGAATACGAGCCACACAATCGTGGTGCCTATGGAGGTTGTGTGGGCAGCATTGGTTTTGACGGCTCTCTCAACCAAGCCATCACTATCCGCACCTTTGTCTCACGCAACAGCGAACTCTGGTTCCAGGCTGGTGGCGGTATCGTTGCCAAGAGCGATGTGGAGTATGAACTCCAAGAAGTGAACAACAAACTGGGCGCGCTCCGCAAGGCCATCAGCATTGCCGAAAAACTATAGCACCCATCTCTTCCCCATTCAACCCATCAAACCCATTCAACCCATGAAAATTGTCATCATCGATAACTACGACTCATTCACCTACAATCTGAGTCATCTCGTCAAGGCTTTGGGAGCCGAAGTGACCGTCTATCGCAACGACCAGTTCCAGATGGAGCAGCTCGAGGCTTTCGACAAGATCATCCTCTCTCCTGGTCCTGGCATCCCCTCCGAAGCAGGTCTTCTGCTCGATGTCATCAAACACTATGCTGGCAAGAAGCCCATCCTCGGTGTGTGTCTCGGGCATCAAGCCATTGGCGAAAGTTTTGGCGCACAACTCACCAACCTCTCCGAAGTCTATCATGGTGTGGCTACACCAACCACCATCACCGTTCAGGATTACCTCTTCGAAGGACTTCCCCAACGCATCGAAGTGGGACGCTACCACTCCTGGGTAGTCGATGCCAAGAGCCTGCCTGATTGCCTCGAAGTGACCAGCGTCTCTGACGAAGGTTACATCATGTCCCTGAGACACAAAGAGTACGACATCCGAGGCATTCAGTACCACCCCGAAAGCGTACTCACATCCGAAGGTAAAACAATCATTAACAACTGGTTAAAACACTAAACACAATATGAAAAAGTATCTTTTACAACTCATCGAGGGCAACACCCTCACACAAGCAGACACCCACGAGATCATGCTCAACATCGTGGAGGAAAAGTATAACGTACAGCAGATTGCTGCCCTGTTGATGGCTTTGCAGACACGTGGCGTGACTGTAGATGAACTGCTCGGTTTCCGTCAGGGACTCCTCGAGACAGGCAAGTACCTGGATTTCTCTGAATACGACACCCTCGACATCGTGGGTACTGGTGGTGACGGCAAGAACACCTTCAACATCTCCACTTGCTCAGCCTTTGTCATCGCAGGTGCTGGTTATAAGGTGACCAAGCATGGCAATGGTGGCTCATCTTCTGTGAGTGGTGCCAGCAATGTACTGCAAGGTCATGGCGTGAAGTTCACAGATGACATCAACCAACTGAAGCGTTCACTCGACGAAGCGGGCATTTGCTACTTCCACGCTCCCCTCTTCGCCTATGGCATGAAGTTCGTGGGTCCTACCCGCAAGGCACT
>JBGUGM010000022.1:0-4456 GCA_045111535.1 Bacteroidaceae bacterium | reverse complement strand
CATGATGGGCGGCAACATGGGTAACATGATGCGTGGCATGGGCGGTGCTGGTCGTATGGGCGGCGGCGGCTTCGGTGGCGGCGGCTTTGGCGGCGGCGGCTTCGGCGGTGGCGGTTTCGGAGGCTTCTAGGCTTCCGACGCCTTTCGTTTTAAAGCACGAACACAATGTTAGGCTTTTAGAAAAGAACGCAACATAAATCATAATGGAAAAGATTAGTGTAAATCAGTGAGTGTCAATATATGATAGGTATGGTTGCATAGATAAAAAAGGGAGAACAAAATCGACGAAAAAGACAAAAAGTGCCCTTGAAAATGAAAAATGACTCGTTTTTAAGCGTTTTTGACCCTTTAAGTTGAATTTTCTCTAAGAAACGTAGTGATATGTGAGTCTTATTTTTTAACTTTGCAATCCACATAAGTACCTATTATTATATATTAACTAACTCTGTTTTTTAGTTGGGGGCATGGGATGTGAATCCAGTGTCCCTTTTTTGTGTCCTTTTGTCAACAAATAATCAGGTTCTTGCACAATAAACAAAGACAAAAGGAGTTATTTTTATTGATGAACAGACGAACCCTCGTGTTGTTGGCTCTCCTGACAGCGGTGATGCTGGAGGTGAGGGCGCAGTGGGATGTGCAGTTTTCGGACTACACAGCCCTCAAGTCGTTTTATAACCCAGCCGTGTCGGGTACGGACGGGAAGTTGAATGTGGCTGTGGCGTATTCGATGCAGAAGGTGGGGTATGATGATGCGCCTTCCACCTTATATGCTGGAGCAGACATGCCCGTCTATTTCCTGAATCCTCACCATGGGGCAGGTGTGAGTTTCTTCAACGATAACATTGGCATGTTCAGCACCACGAGAATTGGTTTGCAGTATGCCTACAACATCAAGTTGAGCAAGAAGGGCAAGTTGGCGATTGGTTTCCAAGGAACCTTGATGAGTGAGAAGGTTTCTCCGAAGAATGTGAAGATAGAAGATAACAGCGATCCTGCATTCCCTACTTCTGAAGCGAAGGGCAACAAACTGGATATGGGTGCAGGTTTGTATTATTACCATCCGAGAATGTGGCTTGGTATCTCCTCGCAACACCTGGCAGCCCCCTCTCTTCTGTTGGCGCAGAGGTATGAGGTGGAAGTGCCGAGGATGTATTATTTAATGGGTGGATGCAATATTAAATTGAGAAATTCGTTATTATCCTTGCAACCGTCCTTCTTGGTGCAGTCAGACATGACCACGTGGCGAGAGGATGTGCAGTGCAAGATGACCTACGAACGTGAGGAGAAGAAGTTCTACGGTGGTGTGGGTTACAGCCCCAACACATCGGTGACATTCCTGCTGGGAGGTATGTTCCATGGTGTCAACCTTGGTTACAGTTACCAGATGTACACCTCGGGCGTAGGCTTGGTTAACGGAAGTCACGAACTGGTGGTGGGCTATCAAACAGATCTTGACCTGTTCAAGAAGGGTAGGAACAAGCATCAGAGTGTGCGCTGGTTGTGATCATTGAAAATGAATAGATAATAGATAAAAGATAAGATAACGATGAAGAAATTATTGTTTGCTATAGGTACAGTGGTCTTCGCCCTTGTGGTGGCATCCTGTTTCTCCAGCAAAGGAGGCTCAAGTGCTACGGGTGGTGAAGTGACTGGTGTGAGCGGCACGTCGATGGGCGAGCCTGCTCCTTATGGCATGGTATTGGTGAAACGCGGAAGCCTCAAGATGGGTACGGAGAAGACCGACAGCCTTTGGGGTAAGGATGTACCGACAAGGGACATCAGCGTGGATGCGTTTTGGATGGACGAGAAGGAGGTGACCAACTCCATGTATCGTCAGTTTGTCTATTGGGTACGTGACTCCATCATTCGTGAACGTCTTGCCGACCCTGCCTATGGTGGCGACGAGAGTTACAAGATTGAGGAGGACAAGTACGGTGAGCCTGTGACTCCTCATCTGAACTGGAACAAGTCATTGCCTCGCAATCCCGATGAAGACCAAGAGCGTGCCATAGAGAGTGTCTATACCTATCACCCAGTGACGGGCGAGAAGATGCTCGACGTGAAGCAGTTGAACTACCGTTACGAGGTGTTCGACTACGTGATGGCTGCCAAGCGCAAGTATCGCCTTGACCCCAATGAGCGTAACCTCAACACAGACTTCGAGACAGACCCCAACGAGGTGGTGATGATTTCGAAGGATACGGCATACGTGGATGACGAAGGCATGATTCATCGTGAGACGATCACTCGTCCGCTCAGCAGCATGTGGGATTTCGTCA
Source organism: Bacteroidaceae bacterium (assembly GCA_045111535.1). GTDB lineage: Bacteria > Bacteroidota > Bacteroidia > Bacteroidales > Bacteroidaceae > Minthosoma. The sequence continues at coordinate 2,177 of JBGUGM010000022.1, read as the reverse complement.
ATACCTATATAGTGAATGTGTATCCTGACACCACCTGTTGGATTAACGACTTCCAGAATGCGGAGAACGAAGTGTACATGCGCCTCTACTTCACGCACTCCAATTATAATGAATATCCAGTGGTGGGTGTGAACTGGGAACAGGCAAACGCTTTCTGCAACTGGCGTACTGACTTCCTCTTGAAGGGCTTAGGTCCACAGGCGAAGTTCGTGCAGCGTTATCGCCTGCCGACTGAGGCAGAGTGGGAGTTTGCTGCTCGTGGCAAGGATGGCAACGAATTGCCTTGGCAACAAGATGGTGTGTCAAGCGACAAGGGTTGTTACTATGCCAACTTCAAGCCCGATCGAGGCAACTATACCAAGGATGGTAACCTCATCACCTCGAAGACAGGTATCTACAGCGCCAACTCCAATGGTCTCTACGACATGGCAGGTAATGTGGCAGAGTGGACAAGCACTGTCTATACCGAGGCAGGTGTGCTTTCCATGAGTGATATGAACCCGACCCTCACCTACAACGCTGCCAAGGAAGACCCCTATGCGTTGAAGAAGAAGAGTGTGCGTGGTGGTTCTTGGAAAGACCCTGAGAGTTTCATCAAGAGTGCATGGCGCTCGTATGAGTATCAGAATGTGGGACGTTCCTTCGTAGGCTTCCGTTGCGTGAGGTCACAATTGGGAACAGCATCAAAACAGAAGAAATAAATCTAAATAGTAATAAGATTATGGCAACACAATATACAGGCATACAGAAGTGGCTCCGCACGAAGAGGGGGCAGACTTTCTTGAACTATGCATACAGTTGGGGTGCATCTGTCGTGATTGCAGGTGCCCTGTTCAAACTCACCCACATGGATGGCGCTGACATCATGCTGTGGCTTGGTATGGGTACTGAGGTCATCGTGTTCTTCCTCGCAGGTTTCGAGCCTCAGGAGAGTATGGACGCACAAGAACTGGCTGAAGAGGTGGCTGAGAATGCAGCCATTGCAGCACAAGCCAACGCTTCTCTCTCTGAAGAGACAGTGGCAGCCCTGGCAAATGCAGCCACAGGCATGGCAAATGCTCCTATTGGAGGTGGCACCGTGGTGATTGGTGGTGGTGTGCCAGCAAGTGGCACCATTGTCATCAATGGCAGTGGCTCTAGTGAAACTAGTGGCACTAGTCAGGCTACCCCTGCAACTCCTGTCGATGCAGCCCAGTTGGCAGAGAACATCTCTTCTTCTCCTGTATTCCGTTCTGCTCAGTTCCAGAGCATGGCACCCGAGATGCAGGAGGCAACCAAGGCTTATGTGGAGCAACTCACTGCTCTTACCGACACCCTCAAGGAAGTGGCAGAGCAGAGTGCACGTCTCACACGCGACTCCGAGGAGATGGAGAACATGAACCGCACGCTCACAGGCATCAACCGCTTCTACGAGATGCAGTTGAAGAGTGTCGGCACTCAGTCGGCTACTATCGACGAGGTGAACGAGCAGACACGCAAACTTGCTGGTCAACTCCAAGAGTTGAATGAGGTATATGCCAAGATGGTTGAAGCACTCAAAATGAAAATCGCATGATTAGAAAGAAATTAAGTCCACGTCAGAAGATGATCAATCTGATGTACGTTGTGCTCATGGCAATGCTGGCGCTCAACGTATCATCCGACGTGCTCGAAGGCTTCTCGCTCGTGGACGAAGGTTTGAATCGCACCAAGACCAACTCGACCACTCAGAACGAGGCGATCTACCAGCAACTGAAGGATGCTATGAAGCAGAATCCAGAGAAGACGCGCCAGTGGTACGAGAAGGCACAGCAAGTGCGCAAGATGTCCGACTCGCTCTACACCTTTGCAGAGAACTTGAAGTGGGAGATTGTGCGTGAGGCTGATGGTAGCGATGCAGACATCAACAACATAGAAGGACGCGACAACCTGGAAGCAGCCACCCATGTCATGCTGGCATCGGGTGTAGGCAAGGGAGGTCAGTTGAAGAAGGCGATAGAGACTTATCGTGAGGGCATCACCGCCATGCTCAACGATGAGGGACAGAAGAAGATTATCCGTTCCAACCTCTCTACTGATGTGCCCAAGAAAGCCAAGTTGCAGGGCAAGAACTGGCAGGAATATATGTTTGAGAACACCCCTGTGGCTGCTGCTGTCACCTTGCTTACAAAACTCCAGACAGATGTGCGCCATGCTGA
>JBGUGM010000021.1:0-1580 GCA_045111535.1 Bacteroidaceae bacterium | reverse complement strand
GTGGTCGAAGCGCGTGGCCCTGCGGCCGAAATAGATAACAAACGCATTCTCCTTTGCAGATGGCCGACAGTAGACCTCTTTATATTTTTGTTTATTAACGTTTGTTTCTTGCGAGTAAGAGGAAAATGTAATAACTTTGCACCCGCAAACAACACAAAAGAATGAAGAAGTGCTTTCACATCGGCTTGTCGATGCTACTTTCGATGCTCCTATTGCTCATCGGAAGTGGCGTTAACATCATGCACTGCCACCACACGGGAAGGATGAAGATTCTCACCGTGCTCAGCAGCGAGGCGATGCACGATGCGCATTGCAACCAGAACTTCTGCTGTGTCACGATGCAGCATGTGGAGTTGTCGCCCACGGAAACAGCTAAGACCGCCAAGCCCGACTTCCATGTAGTACAACCCTTGCTGACCTTCCTGCCGAGTCTTGTGACAGGATGGCCAACACTTACGGAACACAAGGCACCACAACGGTTCATGCCACAGGTGTGGAGGGACAAGCCTCGCGCCTACTTGAACTTCATCCGAATATTGCTGATTTGATTCTTTGATATGAGTATCTAACATCTCTGAGCATCGTCGTGACGTTGCCCAGAAAAGTCATTGTATCATATTCACACAAAGAAACAAACATAGAAAAAGCATGAAACATATTCTGACAAGCATCATCATGATGCTTTGTCTGCCTGCTATGGGACAAGAAACGATGCTCCAGCAGACAGATACCACCATTACGAAAACACAGAAACTGGACGACGTGACTATCACTTCACGCCGAGCTGGCACTCGCAAGATGGGAGGCGCCGTGAATGGTGTGATGATTCACAAAGAGGAATTGTTCAAGGCTGCCTGCTGCAACCTTGGCGAGAGCTTCACCACCAACCCATCCGTTGACGTGAACTATAGCGACGCCGCCACTGGCGCCAAGCAAATCAAACTTTTAGGATTGAGTGGCACCTATGTGCAGATGCTCACGGAGAACCTGCCCAACTTCCGCGGAGCGGCTGCACCCTATGCGCTGGACTATGTGCCTGGCCCCTGGATGAGTGGCATTCAGGTATCGAAAGGTGCCTCGTCGGTGAAGAACGGCTACGAGAGCATCACAGGGCAGATTGATGTGGAGTATCTGAAACCAGAGGCAGACGAGGGCATCACGGTAAACCTCTATGGTAACAGCAAGAGTCGTATGGATGCCAATGCCGATGCGAGCATCCATCTCAACGACAAACTGAATACGGTGCTGCTGGCGCACTATCAAGACGACTATGGTCATCACGATGAGAACAACGATGGTTTTCTCGACCAAGCCAACGTGCGTCAATGGAACCTGCAGAACCGCTGGAACTGGAAGGGACGTAACTATATCTTTCATGGTGGCATCGGCCTGATGAAGGAGAAACGCGAGGGCGGACAGACATCACACACCTCACATCTTTCACATTTATATAAAATAGGCTTTGAGACCAAACGCTACGAGGGTTATATGAAGCACGCCTTTATCCTCGACCACACACACGGTACGAACATTGCCGTGATGGGTAGCGCCTCAATGCATCGACTAGACGCCAACTATGG
>JBGUGM010000020.1:0-14713 GCA_045111535.1 Bacteroidaceae bacterium | reverse complement strand
GGGTGCTGTGGTTCACGCAGTCGAGGACAGGGTTGATTTGCCTTGCCCTTGATGGAATCGTCGGACTATGGATGTGGATGCGCAGGTATATCAGGCAGAAGCTGCTGCGTTGGGGGATATATGGCGTGACAGTGGTGGTAATGCTGGCAGGCACATCTGCCTACGTCGCCTCCCGCAAGACGGACTCCACCTCGGGACGTGCCTTCATCCTCAGTCGCTCATGGGAACTGGTGAAAGAGCATCCCGTTATGGGACATGGACACCGAGGGTTCGAACGCAAGGATTTGCAATTGGCACAATTGGCGGATTCGGAACAGGCTTCCAACAAAGGGCTGTACAAATCAGAAATGCCAAACTTCAGGAGGCAAAACCAACGGTTACAGTAAGTGAATCGCAACAAGATACATATAGTGTTTATTTAGGACAAGATGAGAATGGTGTTATAAAATATGTTGGTATAACAAAGCGAGATCCAGAGATTCGATTCAAAGAGCATCAAAGATCTGGTACGGAAAGGGCTAACCTGTTGTATGAAGTTGTGGAAGGCACAGGACATTTGTCTAAAATAGAAGCTCAGATAATAGAACAGAACTATATTAATACATATAAAATGCAGAAAAATGGTGGTCTATTATTAAACAAAATCAATTCCATTGCCCCGAGAAAATGGAAAGATTATGGTATTAAGTAAAAAAATATTAACTTTGCAGTGATTATAAAACAAAGAGTAAATGATTTTTGTCAAAACCCAAAACTACAGAGCAATAACATGCATAATGCAGGCTAAAAGTTGTGGAAATAAAAGATAAAATGATGAGACTTAATATTGGAGACGTATTCACACTTCAAGAACGTGAAACAAAGAAATGGTATGCATTTCAGATTATTCGTCTGAAAGAAGATGCTGCTGCTTATAACACGGTATATATAGACTTAGATTATTGGAGCGACAGAAAACCTGTAGCCAGTGACCTTCAGAGAATGCAAGTGCTCTATTTGAATCACCATAGTTGGCACAACAAAGTCAATATGTGTTGGTCGGAAGATTGTCGCTTCCCATTGAAGGCAGAGTTTGTTGGGAATGTCCCTGTGTTATATGATGGAAAGTGCAGTAAGTATGGTGATTGGCCAGATGGCACCCAACAGAAAGAAACGGAAAAATGGCGAATGATTCCAACCGAACAGGTTACGGCATATCAGCAAGCAGATTGTCAATGGGAAAAGTTCTCCATGGTTGCTGGGAAAGAAATTCCTTTAGGATTGTGTAGCGTTAATGACGAAATACTGGATGTGATTAATGATTATGAGGAACTAAATAAGTTGCCAAGATTAAATCGAGTCATAACTACACGTAATCATCCTCGGCTAATACCCTTTCTTAAACAGAGATGGCTTATTCAGGAACTTGTTTGGGAACATTGCGGACAGCCAGTCTTGAATCTTAGAAACACGCATATAGAGACACTTGAAGTGAACGACTCTGATGTAAAAGAGATTTACCTACCTCAAGAAATCAGAAGGGTTACACTAAGAGGAGGATTATCACCAGATTTACGGATATATTCTCATAATGACGGGTATTCGCTCTCACTTATAGTAGAGTTACAAAAAGATTATCTGCCCAATGTGGGATTGCCCAACCTGAAGGAATTGGTTCTACAAAACATCACAGAGTTTGATTTGGCCCAAGTACCGACCTTTTATCCACATCTTATCCGTTTAGGGCTGATGGGAAATCCAGGAATTATACACAATGTCTCATCTATCAAACCACTGAAAGAACTGGAAAGATTGGTCATCCATGATTTGTTTGATTTTTCTTCTGTTGACTTTCCTTTGCCTGCAGATTTGCCTAATTTGCAAAGCCTCTGGTTGGAAAGTATCCCATTAGAAGCAGGCAAGGCAATCAAACATTCCTGTATAAACAAGATACCAGACTTGAGTATCAACAAACTACGTTCCTATAAATGGATGCAAGAGAACATGAATAATCCTTTGCGCCATTGGGATGGAAGAGAGTCTGTTTCTGAATCTCAATATAACAAGGCTATGGCTTTATGGAAAGACGCACGTTGCAAAATAGTAGAAGCAGCAAAAGAGCCGAATACATTCTCGGAATCGATATTGTCCATAGCGTCAGACTATATTGAAGGATTCAATCAATTAGATAACAGTTCACACTTTATTGAGACAGAAGAGCGCGAGGACATTTACAACGCGTTCGAGAAGATTCTTGATGAAATAAATATGAACGTAAATCGCGATAGTCTTCATAGCCTTATGGACGAAAAAAGGAAATGGTAACATTCACTCTGAAAAAAAATTGGTGTCATGCTGCCAATAATGAATTTGGGGCTTGCCAGCATAAAAAAGTGATTTTGTTTGTTGATATGAGAAGAAACAGGTAAATTTGCAATGCCATGATAGGGACTCTATAGATTATATCGTTCTATACACAAAAAAATCAGTGGAACTACGAACTCTAATGAATATTATTAAGACAAGAGGATACAGAAGAGTCTCTTGAGGACGATAGTATAATATTGCCCCCTAAACAATATTGGAAAAGGGGCATTATAAAAATATGAAATCATGAAGAAAATGAAGAAAACAATATTTGTACTTATTTTATGTAATTTAATGTTACTGTTAACAGCATGCCAACATGCTTATTGGACAGAAAAAGAAATACTATTTGGAAATCGAGCGAATGATACTATATTCGTTCTGGTTGGGTCAGGAAGACCATTCACTTCTGTGGAAGCGATGGAAAAATATGAACGGGGCTGGGCATCACAGATTCCACCTAGTGGACATTCTACGGAACACGTATTAGATGCAGAGGAAAGGATTGTGTATTGCGCGATTCTAAGAAAACAGACATTGGATAAATATTCCAAAGAGGAAATCGTAGAAAAAAACCTTGTGGAACTTTACTCATATAGTTATCAAGATTTGAAGAAAATGGACTTCAAGATAGTGTATAGTGGTGAGAATCCAACAGATAGTATTCACACGGTCTCTATGTAAACAAATCAAACAAAGGAGGCTGTTACATGTAATGTGATGTTGAGGAGAATCTCTTCTAAGAAGATGACTTTCACGACATCGCACACAAAACATTAAAGAACAATAAAAGAAAAAACATACAATCAACAGAATCAGTATGAGTACATAAGATATTAGCAAAACATTTTGGCGTGTGAATAATTTCATGTAAATTTGCACGACATAAGATAATAGAAAGAGCAACCGACAGCTTTCTTGAAATCTTCTCGAACGGCTAATTCATTAAGATTATTCTCGGAAAGACGGCTGCCTGCTCACGCATCCATGACGGAAGCGTGGGCTTTGGCAGTTATAACAATCCGAGAATTGGTTTTAGCCGACCAGAGAAGATTTGTTGTACTCCCAAATCACAGTCCACGCTTTCCGTTTTTTCCATACATATATATTATTATAAAGAAAGAATGAATATTGAGAAGGAAGAGGATGTCCTCGACTTGTTCAGCCGTCTGTTGGAACGTGTGCAGCAGACGGGACAGGATCAACAGGGTTGCCACATTGAACTGGTGTATGTGGCTTCGGGAGGACAACATATAGGAAAGATAGAGAATCAGAATATCAGTCATGGCACGAAGGATGCCTCTCTTTGGGAAGAGGAAAGCCTTGATTCGGAGGACATGGTAGAGGCGAGACTCCGTTATCACATCCAAATGGCTGGCAATAGACCGAAAGATGTGTTGCGTCCATACGTGTCAGCCCGACGTGCAAAATGTGTGAGGTTGATGTCTGTAGATGAGTTTAATAGGCATTATGGAACAAACGTGGCTAAGTCGTCCTACTCGGATTGGGTGGGTGAGAATCCTAAGTATTGTTACACGGATGAGGAGCTGAAGCCTTACATAGAGGAGTTCTTGCACTTGAAAGGGGGGCGTTTTGACAACTCCGTGTGACAGTTGAAGGTTCTTTCCGTACAGAATCAGAGGTGTTTCCGAACTTTCCGAATTTCCCGAACAATTTCCGAATCCTTGCAACCACGTGTTGCAGGGGTTTCTTTATGCTTATACCTTTGCATCCGATAAAGGTTAAAGATTAAATTATAAGACATGAAAATATCAGTGTATCGAAAGGAGATGGGAAAGTTGAGGGAAGCTTTCCCAGACTTCACCCCTCAAGGTCTTTACAAGGCTTTGCGCTATGAGTCTCATTCCATACAGGCATCGCTCATCCGATGCTATGCGATGAACAAGTTGCAGAGAACGATATTATTCACTCCTCATACATCTATTAAATAAGATGGTGAAATTCACATTGACCAGACAAGTCGGCACTCCCTTCTATACGTTGGGTGTGCTGGAAGAACCCACTACGGGTTTCCGGTGTAAGACGTTGGAAAGACCAGTGGAAGAGGCGAAGAAGAACCCAAGGAAACCATTTGTTGCCGTTCCTGCAGGTCTGCACAAGATGAAGGTGGTGGCGCTTGATATGGATTTCACGATTGGCTTTTGCCTGAATGGGAGTTTGCACAATGCCCATCTGCGGGGTGACACCTCCTTTGCGAGGATTCCGGCAGGAAGCGTCTGCATTGGCAAGTCGTTCAACGAAGAAACGGGACTGGTGGGGGCAGAAGAGGTGGGCAAGAGGTTTAGCCAATTGATAGAGCACCTGATAGATTCGGGTGTTCTGTCGGGTAAGAACAAGAAAGGAGAGATGATGATGGAGATTGTACAAGACGAGTCGTTTGTCATCACCAAGGGCAAAGATCCTGATGCACCTAAAGGAAAGAAAGTGAAGCCCAATTGGGATTGCTTGGAAGAAAGTAGCGAAGAGGACTTCGGCATTGAATGGGAGGACGAGCTATGATCAACCATCTGCATATCATATTGAAAGATGTGGAGAGCATACGGAACGACGTGGAGTATTGGTTTCACGTCATCCGCGCCATTCACCTTGTCTGTCCGAAGGGCTACATCGAACTGCAAGCCCTGTGCCGCGAACTGTATGGGGACAAGGCGGGGAAATACCTGTATAGGCTACAACTGGTAGGGGTGAAGGTGATGGAACCAGTCTTGATGAAATGGACGGAAGAAGGTGCCTCGGTCTTGATGAACAAAATCCTAATCCCTCTGGCTTTCGTGTCAGGATGCTACGACAAATTGACCATGGCGATTTATGAAAAAGCCTACGAACGGTTTTTGGCAATCACATCAGCAGGCGTTTGGCGAATTCCCAGATGACGATGCCCGAGAGGATGTAAGATACAGTATAAATAGATAAAGTAAGAAGGGAGGATGCCACACGACATCCTCCCTCTTGTTTAGATGGAATATTTTAGTACTTGCCTGCTGCAGGTGTGAGCGCACCTGCCACCAGCGTGTACTCGATGTTGCCTGTCCCCATGAAACAGATTTGCCGCTTTTTTTATTTTTTTATGAATTTTTGTTGATGTTAAAAAAAGTTTTTGTACCTTTGGCGCCAAAACCTAAACAATAGGAAGCCTCACAAACTCAAAATCTTAAATAGAAAAACTTAAAAAAACAAGAATATGAAACATCAACGACACTTACTTTTTCTGTGGTTGGTAGCTATGATGCTGGCCATGCCACAAGCCCTGAGGGCTACGGATTATTTCGAGGACAAGTACACAAGTATGTGCTTCATGGTCACTCCGAAAGAACCTGGTTGTGTCCACATCAAGGTGCTGCACCTTGACCAGTGTACAGGTTCGAACGGCTATATCGAGAAAAATGGAGACCGTCCAGAGGGTGGTTGGGTTTATGTGATGGCTTCGGGGGAATCGAAAAGACGCTATTTGGTGTCCCTCTACAACAACAACGACCGCAGCGATGACAATGACGATTACATTGATGTGTACATGCGTTTTTCGGAGAGGGGTGAAAATGGATATTCCAGCAATGGTGTGTTGTTCCTCACTAATCCCTCATCGGGAGGCTCAACGCAGATGGAGTACAGGAATAAGTCATATAGGGTGAAGAAGCCAAAAGGTGATGCGCGTTGCTTTGCGGAGTTTGACTGGTATTACCCTGTGGAACTGGCTGGAAAGGAATTGAAGTTCTATATTACAGCTGCTGTGGCGCATGGTGAGGACTTGAATGACCGCCAATTTTCGGGCAGTCCTAATACTGCCACCAGTTTGCCAGACCTCAACATCAGTGCCCCTGTGTTCAATCCGATAGGGCAGAATGCAGGCTATTATAGTCTGTTGGTATCGAACACGACAGGACAGAAACTGCAGATCAAGCAGGTGTCGGAACTGGATATGACCACAGGGAGTATCAACAAGGACATCACCAGTACGTGCAAGTCTTCTTCCGATGGTTTTTCATTGTTGATTCCAACGGTGAGCTATACGAGGCAAGTGAAGATTGAGGCACAGGTACCTTATAGCAAATACATCTACTATGATCTGCCTGCCCATACGGCGACACTTCAGGCGTTGCACAGTCCGAAGGAATTCACGTTCACTGCCAGTTGGGGAAAGATGGGTTCGACGGTGCTGAAATGGACAGTGCCCAATGCCGACCAGCAGGATGCATTGCCTACGGATGTGTTCATGGTACAGCGTCAGCTTTACCATACAGAAGATGGCCAGACGGAGGAGAAAGTGACCGCTTGGGAGACCTTCGATCAGGTGGTGATGGAAAAAGGCAAGGCGGACTATGAGAGTGTGGACAGCCTGACGGGCTGCTATGGCGACAGCATCCGCAACAGTGTGCGCTACCGCCTCTACCGTGCGGCCTTAGGATATACCGAGGAAAACTCGACCACCTGCACGATGAGAGACAAGCGTGCCAGCATCTCAGGAGGACGTTTCGAACCTCGTGCCGCCACATTGGCAGATGGGAAGGTGAAACTCACCTGGTTCCCCATCGGTTCAGAGAACGATGGCATCAAGAGTTTCTTGCCAGATGGGTGGTCGCTCACGCTTCTCCGCACGGCTTATTATTACAAGAATGGCACGGAGATCAGCGATGCGACGGAACTGGACATCTCTGATAAGTTCACCTACCAGAATGCTGAGGGACTTTCTGAATACGTTGATGAGGACTTCGCGCCCTGTACCCGGTATTCCTATGCATTGGTGATTTATCCCAACGACCCTGCGGGTGTGATGAAGCGGCAGGAGATACCTTTCACGAAGGATGGAGAGACAGTCGTGGTGGAGCCTATCATGGATGATACCCAGGTAGGTCATTTCAAGGCTTCCGATGACGAGTTGCAAGACCGCATCCGTCTGCAATGGGGCATCGACATGAGCCGCATCGATGAGCTGAAGGTGCAGAAGCAGAACAACAACAAGTGGGAAGACCTGCCGATTGACACCAAGCTGCGCTACTACGATGACTTCGAGGTGGAGGCAGGGCAGGATGTGAAATACCGCCTGACCATCAAGTATGAATGTATGGATGGTGTGAAGACGCTGATGGCGGAGGCGACGGGTAAGCGTCGTGCATCGGGTAAAATCAGCGGTTTCGTCACGTTCAAGGACGGAACGGGACTGGCCGACGTGGAGGTGCAGCTGACGCAGGGTGGCGAGGTGATTGCCACGCAGAAGACGGATGCGGCTGGTGCCTACCTCTTTGCCGATGTGCCTTACAGCGACACCTATTATCAGATACAGCTCAACAGCACCATCACGGAGTTTGATAGGGTACAGATACCTGTCTATGTGAATAAGGACAAGCCGTTCAACTACGACAAGAACTTTGTGAGTGACGGTTCGTTCGACGTGGATGGTTATGTCTATTTCGAGCAGACGACCGTGCCTGTCTATGGTGCCACGTTCAAGGTGGATGGACAGACGGTGGTTGACAGGAGCGGCAACCCCGTGATGAGTGATAACGACGGACACTTTGCCTTCAAGGTGCTGAAGGGCACCAAGCGGTTCGAGGCGATGAAGGAGGGTCACACCTTTATGTTTGGAGGTGTGTATGCCGACAACAACGGCAACGCCATCACCATCAACGAACCCAAGGTGAACATCTTCTTCTGGGATCAGACGAAGGTGCGCACCATCGGACGTGTGGTGGGTGGTCTTGACCAGGGTGACAAGCCACTGGGTTTTGGATTGTCGGAGAACAATCTTGGCGATGACTTGCGCATCGTGCTCGAACTGGATGGCAACCAGCGTTCATGGCTCGTGAAAGACCAGTTGAACGATGCCTTGACGGTTCGCTACGACACCCTCACGTTTGAGGCAGCAGAGGAGAAACTGACCAGCACGGTCATCACCGAACGTCACCGCATCGTCATCAGTCCTAACGGTGAGACGGGCGAATATATGGCAGACCTGTTGCCCGCACGCTATAAGGTGGTGGAAGTTTCTGCCAAGGGTTATCCTTCCCTCTTCCAGAAGGGAAAGGTAGGTGAAGTGCTTGACCTGACTGACAGCTTGACAACGAAGAGTGTGACGAATGAGGATCAGACGGTCAACTACAACGCCCTCTACAGCCGCATCTACCGTGTGGAGCCGTCGGTGACCATCACGGAACAAGATATCAATACTGGAGCATCGCTTCCCAATGTGGGTCTGGCAACCTATACAGAAATGGCAGAAGACGGTAAAACGCCTATCGAAGTGCCTATCTACGACACGAAGACCAAGACCTACACCTTCGGCTATCCTGTGCTGACGGTGGGCAAGCATGACTTCCGCATTGCCGCCACAGAGAATTACCACTACAACGGTGTGCAGACAGGACGTTGCGACAGTGTGCCATTGCGTGGTGGACAGGTGAGAGTGTATGACGATTTCGCTGCTGTTCAGCACGACACCCTTTGTGTACTCAACATCCAGACGGGTGAGACCACCATCAGCGTGGATGTGCAGAACACGGTTTATGATGTGGAGGGAACGAATGCCCTGCGACATATCGATGTAACATTAGAGCATGAAGGACAATTCATCGACGGTCAGAGCCTTCGTGCCTTTGTGATGGGCAACAAGCAAATCACCGACGATGTGATGAGTGCTGATGGCTTCATCGAACTGGTCGATGTGATTCGTGACCCACAGGGTAGCCGAAGCTATGCTTGGGTGGATACGGAAACCGTTTATAACAGCCAGTTCCATTGTGACATCGGTGCTGACGTGGGTTTGAAGTTGGGTTATGAAACTGGTACCCGAAGCGATGTTGTGTCAGGTTCTTACGCAGGACCTGGAGTTGGTTCTGGCGTGTTTGTTGGTACCACCTCAACTGCAGTGACGACGTTCGCTATAGGTCCTACCACCATTCCCATCTTGGGACTTCACTACACTCACAATGGCAGTGTGACGTTCCAGTTGAACGAACGTATCCAGACGAGCAATGACCCTGCCTTCGTGGGTGCTAATGGTGATGTCTATTGCGGTTATGAGCTGGTGGCAGCCAGCAGCTTTGTCCGCAATGTGCGAGCCATCAATGAACCCACTTACCTTTACCTGAAGGAAGCAGGACTCTTCAGTGAGGAAGACGGTGCTTGCCACCTCATTGCCGAGGGCAAGACGGCTTTGGGCATCCCTTATTATCTGATTAGCGACTATAACTATCAGGTAGGTCCGAAGGTCAAGTCAACTTTCACCTACACGCAGGACTATATCCTCAATACGCTGTTGCCGAAGTTGCGTACAGCCCGTAACGCTTATTTATATAAAGGTACGCGTGAACAGGCACAGGCACAGGCGAATGCCACCCTGCGCAACGTGTTCTTCTCGCTGCGCGACGAGGATGACCCACGTTACGGACAGGACAACCGTGATGACGAGTTCGACTATATCTCCATCGACCGCTATGACGAGTTGTATGACAAGTTGAACTACGAGGTCATCACGCCAGAGTATGTGAAGATCCTCAAATTGGAGAAGCAACTGGCAGAGCATACTTCCGCAACAGACTCCGTGCGCATCATGAACCGCCAGATTGCTCAGTGGGAGTATATTGTGGCAGTGAACGAACTGGAGAAAGTGGAGGCATTTAAAACCATTGACAATGATGCGTCCAAGCGTAGTAATGAGGATTATGACATAGGTACTCCTTACAACGTGAAGGGTGATAAGTATTATGCGGAAAATCATAGCATCTCAGGAGGAACGTCCTATAGTCATTCAGAATCGTTTGCCTACAAAGACAAGAGCGACTTGCAAGTGCCTTTGGCGAGTTACGATATGACCAACATTGGTAGTGAAGAATCTATGGATTTCGTCAACAAGGTGATCAACGGTGCAATTAACATCGGTGAAGGTGCAGCAGAAAGTAAATTGTCAACCAAAACGAAGGACATGATCAAAAATAGAGGATGGAGTAAAAGTGAGCTACAGGTGGAGGTGACAAAAAAGACATATGGATTAAATGGAGATGGTGAGCGTGTGTTACAGAACACAGAAACTAGTAAGCTGAACGCAGATCAATTGGCGGCAGCAGGGCGATTGAAGGATATGATGGGGGATAATATAGAAGTTTCCGTTAAAGGAGCCAGCACCTACTCGAAGATGACCATTACGCCTGATTTTGATTTTACATACGACGTGAATGATGATGAATCGACCGGTACCACCGTCTATCGTGGTTATGAGTTGGCAACGGATGCCGACAGCCATTTGAGCATTGATGTCTATCACGATGTGGCAACGGTGACTACAGGTATCAACGTGGTTGGTGTGGGGTCAAGAGAGCGTACACTCTCTAAGGGTAACTACATCTTCCGTGCTATCGGTGGTGCGACGAAGTGTCCGCATGATGACGGTGAGAAGACGCAGATGTATCTCCCCGGTACACCTCTTTCACAACCGACAGCCTACGTGGAGAAGCCTCGCATCACGGTGGAGAACCATATCATCAGCAATGTGCCTTACGGTGAGACTGCCAAGTTCAACTTGGTGCTGAGCAATGAGGGTACGGTGCGTCAGGAGGGTTCGTTCGACCTCGTGCTGTTGGACAAGACCAACCAGGCAGGTGCTTCGCTCATCATGGATGGTGCACCACTGGGCAATGGACGTTCCATCGTGGTTCCATTCGGTACAGGTATGGTGAAGGTGCTGGAGATTGGACAAGGCGTGGTGGATGACTATGAGAACATCCGCTTGGCACTCCGTTCACAGTGCGACCCATCAGTGGCTGACACCGTGAGCCTGTCTGTCCACTTCGTTCCATCGGCAAGTCCTATCGCTGTCATCACGCCACAGGACAAGTGGGTGCTGAACACGAATTCGGCTCAGGACGAGCGTGGCAGATACTACATGCCAGTGACGATTGGTGGCTACGACGTGAACTTCCGCAATTTCGACCATGTGGAATTGCAATATAAGCAGAGTCGTGAACCAGAGTCACGATGGACGAACCTGTGCAGTTACTACAATGTGGACAGCCTCTATCAGAAGGGTGTGGGCACCAAGGCGATGCTGACAGGTGGTACGCTGACTCATGCCTTCTATGGTGACAGCGACCCTGTGGAACTGAAATACGACCTTCGTGCTGTGACTTACAGCCGTTTGGGCAATGACTATGTGACACAATCTTCAGCTGTCTTCTCTGGCATCAAGGATACACGTCGTCCGCAGTTGTTTGGCTCTCCACAACCTGCCAATGGCATCCTTGGGGTGGGCGATGACCTGAAGCTCATCTTCAGCGAGGACATTGACGCGAACCGTCTCTTGGCAACCAACAACTTCAAGGTGACGGGTGTGCCGAACAACAGCACGATTAACACTACAACCAACCTCTATATGCCTGGTGACTTTAATGCTTACCTGGAGACGAAGGACGATTATAGTGCCAGCGACGAGAGCTTCACGATTGATATGATGTTGAAGGCTGATGCCACCAACAAGCAGACTGCTGTGCTGTTCCAGCACGACTATAACAATTCTACTGGAACGGGGTTTGAAGTCAGGTTTGGTTACGGCCATAATAATTCGATACCTGAGTTGACCGCGCGGGTGAAGGAGCGTTTTTCAGCACAGTCAATCCGTACGGAATTGGATGATTGCTCTACCGATTTCCAACGCATTGTGGTGGTATATGACAAGGAGACCAGACAAATCTCCATCTATCAAAACAATCAATTGTTGGTGCAGGAAGAGATGAAACAGAAATTCACGGGCATCAAACGTAGCGGCAAGATGCGCTTTGGTCAGAAGTTTGCTGGAAACCTGCTGGAGACTCGAGTCTGGTCGAAGGCTTTGACGCAGGAGGAAATTGAGGAGACGGCAAGCAAGACCATCTACGGCAATGAGGTGGATCTGGTGGCCTACTATCCGATGAATGAGGGCTTTGGCAAAGAGCTGGAGGATAAGGCTCAAGGCAACAACCTGACGATGTACAATGCGCAATGGGTGACGCTCGACGGGACTTCCTTCAGACTGGATGGCAATAAATTCCGCCAAGAACTGAATCGTGAGATGTTTGAGAACACATCATTGGAGAAGAGCTACACGTTAGGAATGTGGTTCAGGGCAGAAAAGAAGGATAACTTCCCCATCATGGCTTCGGGCTATGGTGTGAAGGGGGAGGAGAAGGCGAACGAGAAGCTCTTCATCGGTGTGAAGAATGGAAAACTGACCATTAGCTGTGACACGACGAGCATCGTGATGAATAAGAGCTATGCCGATGAGGACTGGCATCAGCTGACCTTCGTGGTGGATCGTCCTGCCAACATGGCTTCAGCCTATGTGGACGGAGAACTGACAGGACAGACACATGCTTCGGGCTTCGGTCAACTGTTTGGTGATGCACCATTCCAATTGGGTCAGTTGGAGAGTGAGACCGAACTCGAATCACTCAACTGCATGGAGGGCTTCATCGACGAAATCACCCTTTGGGATATGGCTTTGCCTCGCAATGTGGTGAAGCAGCGTATACATGAAAGTTATGATGGTACAGAGCCTGGATTGTTGGCATACATCCCATTCAACGAGAATGTGAAACAGATATCGGGCGGTGGAACGAGGATGGAGTTCTCGACGAAGTACTTCTTCAATGCATGGGACGTTGACCAGCAGAAGTATGTGAGCAAGTCGGGGGATGCTTTCAGTAGTGGAAGCGACATGGAGAAGATAAATACCGATCTGCAGGGTGCACAGAGTGCCCCCGTGAAGGAGAAGGGGGCTGTGCGTGATCTTCGTTTCGACTTCATTACGAGGGATAACGAACTCATCATTGCCTTGAAGGAGCCTGCCAAGGATATTGACCGCACGACGGTGAACATCACGGCGATGGGCATTGAAGACCAGAACGGCAATGAGATGGCTCAGCCTGTGACGTGGTCAACGTTCATCGACCGCAACTCTTTGCGATGGGCTGAATCGCAGAAGCTCATCGACATCGATGCAGAGAAGGATGAGGACTACACCTTTACGATGGACATCAACAATCATGGTGGTGCTTACCGTGAGTACACGATTGAGGGCTTGCCTGACTGGATGACGGTGGAGGAGGGTACGATGGGTTCGCTTGATCCTGAAGAGATCCGCACCCTGCACATCACCATCTCGAAGGACATTAACATCGGTACCTATAACGATGTGCTCTATCTGAAGAA
The DNA here is from genome assembly GCA_045111535.1 of Bacteroidaceae bacterium. Lineage (GTDB taxonomy): Bacteria > Bacteroidota > Bacteroidia > Bacteroidales > Bacteroidaceae > Minthosoma. The sequence goes on along the minus strand of JBGUGM010000020.1, from coordinate 1,174 downwards.
CGATGAGCAATTGGTGAACCCATTGGCTCTGATCATCAAGAAGTTCGCAAAGGCTCCTGACTGGACATTCGATAAGAACTCCATGCGCAATATGCAGGTGGTGGCTCAGGTGAAGATGGGCGATGGGGTGGTGACTGACAAGGAGAGCATCTTGGGTGCCTTCGACGAGTATGATAAATGTCTGGGCACAACAAAAGTGGAGATAGACCAGAGCGGAGGAGCTCTTTTCTACTTGGTCATCTATGGCGAAAAGAAAGACTCTGAGGTGTTCTTCCGTCTGTGGGATGCTACCTCAGGCATCACCTACGGATTGACACCTGAACGCACCATCACATATGTGCCTGACAGCATTGTGGCTTCCTACGAGAAACCCATTGTAATGACGGCTAACTCGAACCTCATGCGTGAGATGGAGCTCACCCCAACTTGGACATGGGTGTCATTCAATGTGGCAAGTCCGAAGGCTGGCGACATGAATCAGTTGATGAAGCGCGGTTCTTGGACGAATGGTGACCAGTTGAGGGATTTGGAGGAGCAGACTTACTATACCTACAACAAGGGTGTGTGGAACAGTAGCAAGGCAGGTGCCGTAATGGATTCGTTGAGATGTGATAGGATGTACTATATCAAGAGCCAGAAACTTCAAACGATTATGGTGGAGGGTAGTGCACTCGTCGAAGAAAGCCAACGCACCATCACCCTGCATCCTAAGTGGAACTACATCGGTTATACGCCGCTGGTGAATCTGCCTGTAGAGGAGGCACTGGAAGACCTCATGAGCAAGTTGAGCAATGGTGACATCATCAAGAGTCAAGACGAGTTCGCCACTTACTCTGCGGAAATGGGTGGATGGCGAGGAAATCTCCGCTACATGAAGCCAGGCAAGGGTTATATGCTCTATCATCAGGTGACGCCAGAGCATCCTGAAGAGAAGGTTAAATTTGTCTATCCATTCAAGAGCACGGTGGCAGTGGCAGGTGCGAAGGGACGTGACGATGCCTTCGATGAGGATGAAGCGCTGTGGACGAACACCCGCCTCACGACCATGAACCTGATTGTGCGTGCAGAGGGTGTCGAAGCCGAGGAGGGTGACCGCATCCTGGCATACGCTGACGGTGAACTCTGTGGCATTGCCGAGGCAATGGATGTGGACGGTGAACCTCTGTTCTTCCTC
>JBGUGM010000019.1:0-3546 GCA_045111535.1 Bacteroidaceae bacterium | reverse complement strand
CTACAAAGTTACTAAAAATATCGCTAATGTGCTAATAATTAAACAATTATTTTATAAGAAATTTTCATCGAACTCACGTTAATTTATAATAAAAAGGCATTCTCTGTATCACAAAGAATGCCTTTTGTCAAAGAAATCATTATTTCTTATTTCTCGTCGCAATGATATTTGAAGTAGTCAACGTCGATGTAGCCACCGGTTTTCTTGGTGGCATAATTGAAGATGGCGAACTTGGAGCCCATGAAGAAACGACGATAATCGAAAATCATGCGGTAATTTTGAGTGCCAATCTGCGTCCACTGCTCACCATTGAGACTGTAATAGAAGTTGGCAGCATCACGTCCACCACGCTCACCGGGACGGAATTCACCATCAATGCGCAACCATATCTTCGGTTGCTTGGCATTGAGAAGTTTAGTTAAGTCAACAGTCTCAACCACTTTCTCCTCCACCTTTGTCACCGCTTTTTCGCGTTCGGTTAAGGTAACCTTCTGTTCACTCATTTCCAGTGTATAGGTTTTGCCGTTCTTCTTTACAGTCAGTACACCGCTGTCGCCATTGAAGGCGCTGAATCCAGCACAGTCACCATCTGCCATCTTAGTCAAATCCAGACACACGTAACCGCTGCATGATGGACCCTCCATGCGTTGTGTCAGCGTGTTAGGCGCCAGATACAGGTTAGGCACCACACGACTTGTCTTCAAGCGCAAGAAGCCAGGACGCTCGCTGAGACTCCAAGCCTTATCCACAGGGTTGTGGTTCCACTGCCAATGCAGTCCCAACTTCGTGTTGTCGAACTCGTCAGCCTTTACGATGGCTGCTGCAGGTAGTCCACTCTTGTATGGACGCATCACCTCTGGCACTTTGTAGTTCTCATCACCCAACATAGGCCAACCGTCTATCCAACGTACAGGTGACAATGTCAACACACGTCCCACACCACCACGGTCTTGGAACATGATGCCATACCAATCACCTTCTTCTGTATCAACAATGGTGCCTTGAGCCAGATAGTTGAAGCCACCAAAAGGACTCTCCAAGATGACGTTCTTCTCCCACTTGGCATTCAAGTCCTTCGTGCGGTAGCATACTTCACGGCGATGCATGCCCTGACCATAGGACTGGCTAATGAGCATAGCGTAGTAAGTGCCTTGGTGCTTAATGACACGAGTACCCTCCAACAGACCACGCTCTTCCTCCTCACGTTGAAAATAGTGGCGAAGACTGCCCTCAACCACACCTTTCAAGTCACGGGTCAACTGACACACCTCTCCCGTGCCAAAGAACACGTATGGGGTGCCATCATCGTCGAAGAACAAAGTGGCATCGTGGAAGTGACGCAGACGAGAGTGGATAGTCCAAGGTCCTTCTGCCTTAGGTGCCGTAAAGATATAGGTGTCACCCATCGCACCCTGCTCGTTAGGAGCCAACAGCGCCCAGAACTTACCATCATGATATTTCAGCGAAGTAGCCCACTGACCACGTCCATAAACAGTGCCAACACCCTCCCCTTTCTGCTCTTCAAGAGGAAGAGAAAACGACAAGTCATACTTAGGTGAGTCAGTCAGTTTGTCAAAGATGTAACCTACTGTTTCCCAATTCTTCAAGTCCTTCGATGCCATCACAGGTGCACCAGGCATCAGGTGCATGGTGGTGCTGACCAGATAAAACGTATCACCCACGCGGATGACATCAGGATCAGGCACGTCAGCCCACAACATCGGGTTCTTGATAGGAGGTTCCTTCATTGTCTGTGCAACACCCATGGTACACAGCATACTCAATAATAGAAAAGATAATAAATGTTTCATTGTGTGATGATTAAAAGATGTTTGTAGTTCAATTTCTATGAGTCCAACTACCTCAAGTCACTCACCTTGATGACATCCTTGTCGTTGTAGTCAAGGTTTTCCCCTGCCATACCCCAGATGAAGGTGTAGTAATAAGTGGCAGAGGCAGCATGGATAGACCACTCAGGTGACATGATGGCTTGTTCGTTATGAAGCCATACGACACGGCTTTCCTGTGGCTCGCCCATGATATGGCTAACGGTTTGGTCTTCAGGCAGGTTGAAGTAATAATAGGCTTCGATGCGGCGACCATGCGTATGAGGGGGCATGGTGTTCCACACGCTACCCTCTTGCAACTGAGTCAAGCCCATCTGCAACTGGCAGGGACCTTCCTCAAGAGAGGTGTTGACGATGAGCTGATAGATGGTGCGCTGATTGGATTCTGCAAGAGAACCGAGGTTACGCATCACCGTTGCCTTGAGTGATTGCAGTTTCCCGTTCTTACGTCCATCAAGGGTGACCCACTGAGTCTTGTAGTGCTGATGGGCAGTGGCAGAATTGATGTAGAACTTGGCAGGTTTCTGCGGGTCTTTGGAACGGAAGATAACTTCCTGATTAGACTCAACGCCCTTACCCAGATTACCCCGTCCGATATAGAGGGCTTCACGCTCACTCAACGGGTATTCCACACCATCCACAATGACGACACCATCCCCTGCGGTGTTGATGATGCCAATCTCACGGTTATGGAGGAAATAAGGGGCACGCAGTTCGGGGAATGCCTCAAGTTTCAAGTCTTTGGTGACAGGCATGGCTCCTCCAAAGATGAAGCGGTCATACATCGAATAGGTCAGATTGATTTCGTCTGCCACCATGACTTTCTCCATCACAAACCTATCGCGGAGGGTCTGTGTGTCATAGTGCTTTACGTCGTCTGGGTGACAGGCTTTCTGAAAGTTCACCTTCACCTGTGCTGAAGTAGTGATTGATGCAGCCAATGCTGCGAGTAACAAATACTTTTTCATATAGTTAGTTAATTAGTTAGTTCCATTAAACGTTCTTTTCTGCTTTCACAATGCGCATGCGGTTCCAGACCACCATAGCCAGGGTGATGAGGGTAAGGATGCCAGCACCCACCCATTCCAAATAGGCGATGCATTTGTAGATAACCCATCCCAAGAGACTGGAAGCGAAGTCGAGGGCACCAGCCTCAAAGCCCTCAGGAATCTTGGCAGCATCATTCTGGGTGGCTGCATACACCTCGTGGGCTGCCTGAGTGAAGGCAGATGCCATGTCGGTGACGAAGTAAAGACCCACCACCAAAGCGACAAAGCCAATGATGAGACTCTTCACCACATTGCCTTTCGTGTAGGGCAAGATGAGGGGGAAGAGATAGAACATGCCTGCCAACGACGCCAAGGGGAGGAACTGGTTGCCAGGCACCAATACTGCCACAGCCAGGATGACAGGAATGAGGATGACAGAGCACACCAACGTAGTGGGATGTCCAATGACCAAAGCTGGTGACATGCCGATATAGATTTCCTTACCCTTGAACTTCTTCTTCACCACTTCCTGCGTCTTCTCTGCAATCGGTTTCAGACCATCTATGAAGAGGCTGGTGATGCGTGGTATCAGTTCCATGACAGCACCCATCGTCACACCCAATGCCAAAATCATTTTGATGTTCAACTGAGCAGCCACACCAATGAGGACACCCACAATGACACCCAGCACCAGAGGTTCTCCCAAGACA
>JBGUGM010000018.1:0-1515 GCA_045111535.1 Bacteroidaceae bacterium | reverse complement strand
ATGCAGGCCAGGCCGGCAGACTCATTGATGAGGTCCTGCATGGTGAAGGTGCTGAGCTGATCAAACAGAGGATCACTCCTCTTCTTCCTGCTTCAGGACGCACCTGGGCAAAGAAGGGAGCTGCAGCCAGTGCTGTGATGCCTGGCAAATTTGTGCAGGATAACGGCACACTGTCCGTTACCATTGCAGCACGTGGCAAGTATCATTATCTGTACTTCCCTGATGACGGATCCAATACCAAGAGGCATGCCGGCAATCAGCAGTTCATGCTGCATGGTGCGGAGGATGCGTCCAGTGATGTGATAGACCTGTGCATTGGCAGGTTGACAGAGAGTTTTTGAGGAGGATTAAAATGAGCTTTTCGAGTGCGGAAGTATATTCCTACTTTGAATGTGATCAGCTCGCTATCAAAGTAGATGGTGATGACGACTACACCAGGGATGACTGTGTTGGATCCCTTGAGGTTGAGCGTGAAACCAAAACAGTAACAAAGAGCTGCAGAGGTGTGATCAAGAAGAGAAAAACCAAGCCCACCGGCAACGGCACGATCACACTGAAGATGCACATCAAGCTGGCCCTGTATCGCAAACTGTATGCGATGACCAACGAAGGCCTGCAGCCCGGTGTGTATGCATTTGATAATACCGTAGCGATGCCGGAGGCATCCATCACGGCCAGAGTCAAGGATGAGGATGACAACATCATGTTCCTTGGCTATCCCAGAGTCAAAGTGGAAGAGATCAATACTCTTTCCATTGAGAACGGTGCAGAGGAAGTGGCAGAGGTTGAGATGAAGCTGTCCTACATGCCTGATGACTACAACAAGGGTGAGTACCAGGCACTGGCAGATGAGCTGACCGGATCTGTGCTTACACCGTCCACATGGATGACTGACTTCAGTTCTGAGGCTGCTCAGACTTGATGATGGTGAATAATAATCTTTGAATCTACAGCTGGTGCCTTGATGGGTGCCAGCTGTTTTTAATGAGGAGAATCCTATGAGAATCTATGAAATCACAATGGACGGCAGGGATCCTGTGAAACTCACTCTCAATCTTGGTGCACTGTATGTTCTGAGTGCATCTGAGCATGATCTGTGGGACAGATACAATGCACTCTACACCAAGCTCCAGCAGAGGAAGGTGGCCATCACTGAGCTGGAGATGGGAGAGATGATCTATATAGCTTACCGCTGTGCTCTTCTGGGCAGTGATGAGAAGCCTATGACGCTGCAGGAGTTCCTGACGGATATGACTGACAGCCGTGAAGAGATCGGTAAGGTGTTCCAGCAGCTCTATGGAGTGCAGGAAAAAAAACAGGCTTTTCCGATGCCTTCCGGAAAGCAACGAAGAAGGTAGCAGGAAGCGGAATCAAGGCTCCACACTTTCCTCTGGAGGAGATTGAGGATTATTACACCTACTATGTGATGATCATGGAGATTCCGGATGAGGTGTTTTGGAAGTCGGATCTTGCCTTCCTGAGCCGTGTTGCTGATAACAAGACAGCCTATGACGG
>JBGUGM010000017.1:0-1724 GCA_045111535.1 Bacteroidaceae bacterium | reverse complement strand
TTCGATGAAGTAAGTTACACATATTATTTATATAAGGGCGAAGGAGGTCAAACAACCTCCTTCGCTTGTTTTATTCACCATTTGACCTCTTTCTTGAAAAAAGTTGGGGAAATATTTGAAGGTGTCGAATGAATTGTTGTATCTTTGTAGCCGATTCGATAAATTGCAGAAAAAACAAATGAAAAAGATTTATTTGACTATGGCGCTGGCACTGGCTGGACTGTCGGTGCAGGCGCAGGGACCTAATCCCAACTCAGCGAACAGTCTTCCGATGGTGAAACCTTCACACATGTGGCCTATGCCTTCTGATGCAGCACTGGCAGAGTGGAATCGTCTGAATGAAAAGGCAAAGAAGGAAGATGGTGAACTGATGACCGAGGCTGACTGGCTGCGGATGGAGGAGATTGAAAACGACAATGCCGTTCTCGAAGACCTCTACTCGGGTCATTGCAGTTGGTACTGCGGTGGTGAGGTGCAACGTGTGACAGCATCAAGTCATTTGAAGGCACAGGGACGTTTTAACTACCTGCCGAAGAATGCGCATGACTTCGACCATGAGTCTGTATGGGCAGAAGGTGCACAGGGTCAGGGCATCGGTGAATGGCTGGAATATGAGTTTGCTGGTGCTTGTCCACGAGTGACTGACGTGAAGATTCTGCCCGGTCATGTGAAGACAAAGGCGGCATGGGAGGCAAATTCCCGTCCTAAATATATCAAGGTGTATTACTTGGGCAAGCCCATCTGCATCCTCGACTTGCAGGATGCACGTGCTATGCAGGAGTTCGACCTTGAGAAGTTCGGACCTTTCGGCTATCATGATAGCGACAAACCCACATGGCGTCTCCGTTTCGAGATTCTCGATGTGTATCCTGGTACAAAATACACAGATACCGTCATCTCCGAACTGGAGTTTGACGGTATCGATGTGCATTGATGCAGATTTGACAACTTTTCGTTATTTCTTCCAAAAGCGGCTCGTGATGTCTTCCCACGAATCATCGTGGGTGTTCTTGTAGAGCCGCTGGTTGGTGGTGGGACTGTTGAGCGGACCAAGGTGTTGGAGATAAGGACCGACTTTGATGTAGTCGAAGTCGTCCTTATTCACTTCCAACGGCACCCGCATCTTGCCACTGTACCACGCCACTTTTAGTTTGGGGTACTCTTCGTGGATGTACTGTGCCAGACGATTGATGCGACGTGGCTCGGCATCGCCGCCCATGAAGGCGACACAGGTGATGTCCTTGCCGTTCTTCTCGACAAACTCGTCGATGGCATCAGTCGTGAGTGGCATGCCAATGTCTTCCCAGAGATACTGCGAGTGGCAGCCTGGACAACGACAGGGACATCCTGATATGTTGATGGCAAGGGTCACCTCGTCAGGAATCTCCTGAAAGACAATGCCTGTATTGACGTATTTCAGCATAATTCTCCTCGTTTAAGCACTTGTTTTAGCGTAATATCTGCGTGCTGCTTCCTCCTGACGTGGCTGTGAGAAGTTGCTCACGCGCTTCAGATAACCAATGATGCGGGTCATGTAGTCGATGTTCTTCGAACCACACTTCGGGCATTCATGCAGATAACGCTTGTCGATGTGTCCGCAGTCGTTGCAGACAGTGTTTGGAATATTGAACGTGAAATAGTTGCAACCCTCTTGGGCAGCCACCTTCAGAAGTTTTGCGTACTGCTGCTTGCTGAGGTGCTCCTCCAAGTTCATGTGCAGAGCG
>JBGUGM010000016.1:0-3563 GCA_045111535.1 Bacteroidaceae bacterium | reverse complement strand
GTCATGTTGGGTATATGATGGATTACACTTATTGTTCAATGGCAATAGGACGTGATGAATTTGATGTTATTATGGATGGAAAAGACGGACTTGTTCTTTCACGACAGACCGGGTATGCAAGGGAATATGAATTTGTTCGTGTAAAATGACCTTTCTATTTCATATATCATAGGCTGTTGTGTAAAGCATAACAGCTTTTTTGTTGTTGTATATCAAAAAAGTATTGTTTTGGATTTTTTTATAAAAAGAAGCATGTATCTTTGTACAAGATTTTTAAAAAACAAAAAATGAATAATATCAGAAACATATGGTTCGGTACAGACGTTGACCTGTCGAATCTTGAAAGTAAAATACTGCAAGGTAACATGGAAATTCTTGATGCCTTAAAATTGAATTATGCCCATGCTTCATATCAGCAAATGATGAACCAGCTAAAAGACAATTTGGGAAAAGATATTCTTCAAATCAATGCAAAAGCAGACATTAAAGTGTGGCGTCATGTAAAAGAAGTTACGAATGTAGAAAAACGTCTTGACATTAATGATGATTTTCTTGCGTTATTATTAAAGTAAAAGACTTCGGAAAGGATTCCAGGCTTTATGCACGGCCCCTTACTTTAATAAAGAATTTAATAAGTCTTTGTTCTGATGCCACCTTTTTGAAACTGTCATCTGTCCATCCGTAAGATGTGGCCTCGGAGGAGCACAACAACTCTTGGAGTTGCTTTTTGCTAAACGCCAAATGCCAAATAAGCGTGGAAAGGTGGTTATTATATTATTATAATTCCTATCCATTTACTTCTATCCCTATAATATTATAATTATAATATAAAAGGGGCATTTTTCTTATTTGTTATTTGGCGTTTGGCGTTTGGCGATTGCCAGGCTATGCCTTTTCATGCAGCCCACAGACGTAATTACCTTTCACCCTGCGGGCAAATTACCCTGCACCGTGTGACGTAATTATGTTGTAGGGCAAGAGGGAAACACGGTAGAGTCATCGTTGACACTTCGGGCATGTGCCTTTGACAATGTATTCCACCTCGTGGGTTTCGAAGCCTTCGGGGAGGGTGACGAGGGGAATGGTGTGGTCTTCAAGGCAATAGGTCTTGCCACATTGGGTGCAGGCGAAATGGATGTGGTTGAGGTGGTGGTGACCTTCGCAGCGGCAGACACAGTATTTGAAGATGCCTGAGCCGTCGTCTATCTCGTGGAGCAATTGGTGCTCGGTGAAGAGCTTGAGAGCTCGGAAGATGCTGGAGCGGTCCATGTCGGGAAGCCATTCCTCGACGTCAGCGAGGGAGAAGGTTTCGGAACGCTCGTGGATGGCTCGATAGACGAGGATGCGCACGGCGGTAGGACGGATGCCATGCTGCTGGAGGATTTGGTCACAATTCACCATCTTTTAGAATTGAAAGATTGAAGAGTTGAATCAATTTTATTTCTCGAAGTGCTGATAGTCCTTGACGGTGCGCCATGCACCTCCCCAACGGAAACCATGCTGGATGAAGAGTCGGTAGCAGAGGTCGGAAGTGTTGATGACAGGCACGGGGATGTCCTTGCGACCATTGGTGCGGTTGGTGGCATAGGGCTTGGCGTTGGCAGGCTCGACCTTGCCGTTGTTGAGGTGTACGTAGGGGTTGTAAAGGGGATTGATGTCGATGGCAAGTCCCTGGGCGTGTTTGGAGAGTTTGGTGGTGCCCGAGACTACGCGGAAATTGAAGCATGAAGTGTTGTTGTTTGCCATACTACGTTCATCGTCGGCGCCGTACTCGTCGATGAGCACGATGCGCTCTATCTTGTAGTTGGCTTCATAGAGTTTGCGAAAGATGTCAACGAGATCGTTGGCTATGGACTGGTTGCAGACGATTTCGCCGAGTTGTGTCTTGCCTTCGAGGTTGCGGTGGAGCACACGCAGGTAGCGTAGGGTGGTGCGAGGCACGGTGCAGTTTCTCTTGTAAGACTTACCCTGCATACGCTGGAAGATGGCATCGCTGATGGGGTAGGACTTGAAGCAGGAGTCGATGCCATAGGCTTTGACGGCTTCATCGCTGACGACAGTGGCAGGTATCCACTTGCCATCCCATGCGCTGGGCGATTTCTCATTTGGCTGTTGTCCATTTGACAGTTGACAATTGAGAACTGCGAGGAGAAACGAGAGGATTAAAAACTTCATGTTCCGAGTCATTTTTGTGTTATCGGTGGCAAATTTACGGAAAAAGAACGATTTTGTACAAGTGGTTGTGGGACTATGTGGATTTTTTTGCGTAAATTTGCCCAAAATAACGTACAAACACCAATAATAATATGGAAAATAAGATTCAAGAATTGACCGAGAAGCTCCTGAGAGACGGAGTGGAGAAGGGCAATGCGGAAGCCGAGAAAATTATTGCTGCTGCGAATGAGAAGGCGGCTGAGATTGTTGCCGACGCGAAGGCTCAGGCAGAGGAGATCGAGGCGAATGCCAAGAAGAATGTGCAGGGCATGGAGGAGAACATGAAGAGCGAAATCAAGATGTATGCCGCTCAGGCGCTGAACGCTCTGAAGAGCGAAATCACGGACGTGGTGGGCGACAAGGTGGTGAAGGAGGCTGCTGAGGACGTGGCTGGCAATAAGGACTTCATGAACGAGTTTATGCTGAAGCTGGCTGAGAAGTGGGGTGCCCAGGAGGACATTGTCATCTCGACAGCGGATGCGCAGAGCCTGAAGGCACTCTTCGCGAAGAAGGCAAAGGCATTGCTGGACAAGGGCGTGAAGATTGAGGAGGTGAACGGTCAGAAGGCTCAGTTCACGGTGGCTCCTGCCGATGGCTCTTACAAGGTGAACTTCGGCGAGGCAGAGTTTGAGGAGTATTTCAAGAATTTCTTGCGTCCACAACTGGTGGATATGATTTTCTAAGGTATGGGTAATTATTATTGTTTAATGGCGGGTCTGCCTGACATCACGCTGGAGGATACGAAGCGCGGGGTGAGCATGGAGGACTTGAGAGAGGAGCTGGATGCGGTCTTGTCGGATGGCGACAAGAAGGTGCTCTATTACTTCTTCCTCAAGAACGACTGTGTGAATCTCGTGAAGTTGCTGAAGAATCCGAATGCGGAAGTGGAACTGAATGGTAACCTGACCATGGAACAGTATGTCGATTTGATGACTTCGGCACGGGAGATGAACTTCAACGTGCACCGCTATCCTGCCTTCATGAGTATGTTTGCCCGCGAATATGCATATAACAAGGACAAGGAGGGCTACTTCCCCGAGGATGATATGCTCTACCAGTTCTATCAGTATGCCATTGAGACGTGTCCGAACAAAATGGTGCGCCAGTGGTATAAGCTTAATCTCGACATCACGAACATCCTGACGGCATTCCTGGCAAGGAAGAACGGCTGGAATGTGGCTGACTACATCCAGGGTGAGGATGAGGTGACGGAGATGATTCTGACAAACAACACGAAGGACTTCAACCTGACTGCTGAATATGACTATGTGGCAGACTTGATGAAGATAGTGGAGTGTGAGGACCCCGTGGAGAAGGAGAAGAAGATGGATGCGTTCAAGTGGCTGTGG
>JBGUGM010000015.1:0-3993 GCA_045111535.1 Bacteroidaceae bacterium | reverse complement strand
TTATATGTCTATCATCTCTTACTTCACAAAGATTGTTTTGGAAGGATTGGAACCCATCTGAACAATATTAAAACCCTTCTGAGGCTGGGAGGAAGGGATGCCTGCAAGATTGTAATACAACGGAGCCACAACGGAAGATGCTTCTGGAGAAGAAATGTTGGTCATCTCTTCATCTGTGGCAGTACGGAGTTCAATGTTGGTAATATTGACATTGATATTGTCATTAGCATCTACACGAGATAAGGCAAAAATATACTCACCCCATCCTTCTTCCACCTTGAAACAGAATGCGGCATCATCACCCACCTTGGTCGAGGTATCCAACAAAAAGTCGCCACCAATCTTCTTGATACGCACCAAGAATTCCTTGCCTGTATCACCCGAAGACTTAAAGGTTAATTTATAGTTGCCTTTGTCAAGTTGGAAAGAACGGTAAACATTGTGATCACTGTTGTCTGAAGCATGCGTCGCACCACCAAAGCGAAGGATGCTCGTGCCTGAAGTCTTCCAACCATGCTGAGTAGGCTTATAGCCTTCTTCCTCTACACGTGGGATCCACTTGATGGTGGGATCACAAGGCGTGTCAAGGGTATATTGCTTGAAGTGCTCCCACATCGTCTTGGCAGAATTGCCTTCTGGTGTGTTACTTGTTATATCGTTGTGTCCCATGCCATCCATTTCATAATAAACGTATGGGAAACTACCCTCACCCGCTGCATACACACTCTTGGTGTACTTGCCTGCCACATTTGTCACCTCTGGTACAGGGTTAGCACCCAGACGTGCTACCATTTCGTCCACGATGGTGGGCATCAAAGAGTGGAGCACGAAGTCATCTGCCTTTCCATGAATATGGAGGAAGGGGACTGGACGTGCACCTGTGTGACGGAAGTGGAACTCATTGAGTTGGTAACCACTAATGGACGCAAATGCCGCAAAGATATCGCTACACGTGTTAGACAATGCATAAGTCATCATACCACCATTGGAGAATCCACAGCAATAAATCCGTTTGCGGTCAATAGAGTAGTTCTTTGCCACATCTTCAATCACTGCTTTAATAAACTCCACATCAGCGTTATCCTCGCCCGAAGCGACCCAACCTGTCGTGTTCATACCTGCCAAATAAAAATTGACAGTCTTTCCCTGCGGATAAACCACAATAAAGCCTTCAGTGTCTGCCACGTCAGTAGTCATAGGACGATTGGCATACTGATTACCATTAGCACCATGAAGTGACACCACCAATGGTGCATTTTCTTGAACATTGGCAGGCACATAAAGCCTGTAAGTGCGTGTCTCTGTGTTACCGTTGTCATCTTTGACGGAGATGTTAACGACTTTGTCAACTTTTACTGCAAACGCCATGGTGGCGGAGAGCAGCATCAACATACATAAGGAAAAAAACTTTTTCATAGTGAAATCAATTAAATTATTATTTGTTATTTATTCTCCTTTAATCATTTCCCGCTCTGTCTCTGTGAAATCCGAGGTGTCTTGTTGCCAGTTTGGATCGGGCATATACCACCAGAGCGATTTGAAATAAGCAGCCAACTTCTGGTCTTTGAACACATAGCCACGGTGGGCATAAGGAAGGTTGCGAAGGATGCGTTTGTTAGGAATGCCATCCGTCGTTCCCGCAAAAGAGAACTTAACTCCTTCATCTGTATCCTGCAACATCTCAATGGGAGCAATCACGGGCGTACCGCGGTCGTAGAAACGTCCCAACTTGAAATCATCGCGATAGAAAAGGATATTTTCTGGCGAGGTGATGCTGAAGTCGGAAGTAGGATGGAAGTTGGTGCCATGCCACTCAATAGTGCCATTTCTCAGTGAAAACTCTAAATAGTCCACGTCATAGTGTTGCATGGTGTGCACCTTACCCGCACCAGATGTCACCCTCCACTGAGATTTCTTCCACATATCGTCGTTCGCAATACAAAACTGCTTGGCAGTCTTATCCACCTTGATGCGAAGGGTGAAATCATCTATCTGATGGTTTGCCCAACGCATAGCAGGCTTCAACCAATAAGGTACGTTGAAATGCTGATACACACCATTCGACATGCGGTAACGATAGGTGTGGTGCACCACATTCTTACCTTCCTTGAAGGTCGCCTTGAAGCAGTATGCGTAGGCATAATTAATCATATCATCGGGATCATTCTTGTTCACCAAGTTACCGAGGTAGTCTTCCTCTGCCGTAGGCTCTCTCCACACATTCAAATCAAGCGGCTTGAAATCCGCCATCTCCTCTTCCGAACTTTCCTTCATAACAAAGTTGCGGATAGGCAGTTTCTCACCATTCATCTCCACTGTGAAGTCGAAGATATGAGGGTGCTTGCCCGCTTTGTTGAAAGGCTCCTCACATCCCGGATCGTATGGTCCAGCAGCCTCAAAACCTACATCAATGGTCTTCGCCTTGCCGCGATTCGTAAACTCATACTGCACATCCACACGAGCAAACTCATCGTCACCAATCGTAATGGTCAATACTTCCTTCGTCACGGCAATGTCTGTCTCCTGCAAGGGTACAATTTGATTACCACTCACATAATACACACCATCGTTGGCACTTGCCAACATAGCGAGAAGCCAAAGAAAAGAGGCTATCAGAAACTTCATTTTCATAGTTTTTTTGAATTGATTGATGATGCAAAGGTACAATTTTAAGTGAAAAGTGAAAAATGAAAAGTGAAAAAGTTGTAACTTTGTGCCGTTTTTTATGATACAGCGTCTATTACTTTCCATTTTATGGTTGTTTGCTGTGGGAACCGCATGGAGCGTTCCTGCTGACTCAAGACCCTTCACGGTGACCAATAGTGATGGCACCGTGTTGACCATCATGCTGTGCGGTGATGAGTTCTGTCATTTCTATGCCACATTGGAGGGGGTACCCGTAGTGGAAGAAGAAAATGGTGACTGGCGACTGGCACCCGAACTGACGGATTCTCTCCAACAGGTGTGGAACAAAAAAAGTACGCGCCTCAACCTGCGGCGTCAACAACGCGCCACCACCCATCACATCCGACGGGCCTTCGGATACCCATCTTCCTATACAGGGAAGAAGAAAGGCGTTGTTTTACTGGTGGAGTTTTCCGACAAATGGATGAAAAGCACCAACACACGTGAACAGTTCGACAAGATGTTCAACCAGATTGGCTATCATGACTACGACAATGAAGGGTCGGTACATGATTACTTCTATGACCAATCCTACGGACAGTTTGATTTGACGTTTGATGTGTATGGTCCTATCCAAGTAAGTAAAAGTTATACTTACTATGGTGAAAACGACAATAATGATAACGATAAGCATGTGGGAGAATTAGCCACCGAAGTTTGCAGAAAGGCAGACCAAACATATGATATACCATGGGGTGATTATGATTGGGATGGCGACAAGGAAGTGGATCAAGTCATGATTGTCTATGCAGGATATGGGGAACATGCCAATGCCCCCAAAAACACCATCTGGGCGCATGAATCCTCTCTCTCTCTATTGAAGCCAAGCAGAGACGGAGAAGGTCCCATCAAACTGGGAGGATGCACCATCGACACCTACGCCATGAGTTGTGAATTGCAAGGAGCCAGTGGTTCCAAAATGGATGGCATCGGGACAGCATGCCACGAATTTAGTCATTGTTTAGGACTGCCTGACTTTTACGACACCAAATACAATGGAGGTTTTGGAATGCAGCATTGGGATGTCATGGCATCTGGCAGCAACAATGGAACATCTTATCATGGTGAATGTCCTGCAGGCTTCACTGCCTATGAACGATGGTTTGCCGGATGGCTCGACTTGATAGAATTGGACGAGCCTACCACCATTACCGATATGCCTTGTCTCTACGATGAACCTGTGGCATACGTCATCTATAACGACGGTCATCGCGACGAGTATTTCATTCTCGAAAACAGGCAGCCAAAAGGTTGGTACCAATACGTCAACTATTATACGGACATGCATGGACTGCTTGTCACCCATGT
>JBGUGM010000014.1:0-5564 GCA_045111535.1 Bacteroidaceae bacterium | reverse complement strand
CATGAAAACCGGCACAACATATTTTCCCCATAAAGAATTTGCGATAGAAAGCATTCTCCTTACCATTTTTACAATTACTTATTATATTAGAATAAACCTCTTCAAAACCGAGTTCATCTTTCTCGGATTGTATAAGCATCCAATCGTGGTAAGGAAGATAATCCACAGAGAATTTAACGACCCCTTCCGACACGTCAATTTGTTTTGAACCCCAAAAGTGAATTTTATATCTTTTGTGTTCCAATTTTTCTATCTCAAATATGATGGCGGTAATATCATCAGGCAAAGCACCTTCTTGTTTTATAACAGAATCAAGCCAAACAAGAGTGGCCACTTCAACAATATTTGTTTCCCCTACTAATTCTAACGTCTGTGGCAACAACGTGGGTGTCTGAGAGAAAATGACAGATTTGCTTGTAAGCATAGTGTGTGCCAATTCATGCTGAATGAAGTCACATGCAGATGATTCAGAACTGCATCTTTTCAGCATTTGCTTGGTTCCACGCTCGTCAAGATAGAAAACTTCCCATATGTCATGATTTTCGTATAATACGATTCTATCTGATAGGAGTTCTCCATACAATGAATACCAACATGAGGGTATTCTTTCTTTTTCCAAAATATTTATTAATTCTTCTCTATTCATAATACAATTTCTATTCCTTTTTCATCATAATGAATACATTCCCGAAAGTCTAGAGATTTATCATCATAACCTTGAATGATTTTTTATAACATTTCATATATTTCCATTTCTTTGTCTTTCATTTTGCAAAGTTACAGATTTGTTCTTAAAGCACAAAAAGAAAAGAGGAGAAAGTTGAAAAAAACTCCATGCGGTGTAGAAAGTGAGCCAGAAATAGGGGAAGGGCAAAATACCACACCAATAAACGTAATTACGTTATACGGTGTAGGGAAATTAGCCCGCAGGGTGAAAGGTAATTACGATGCAGGGCGTGCCCTAAAAAGGTGTCTTTCATATCCATTTTTGTGGCTCCTGCGTATTCAATTTATAGCGTTGCCGTATCGCGTTATAATTTGAAAGTTGCAAAAAAATATTTGAAACTTTCAAAAATAAATTTGCAACTTTCAAATTATAAATTCAAAGTTTCAAATTATATTCGATGTGGGCAAGCCTTCAAATTGCATACGCAGGAGTTATATAATTGCATACGCAGTAGCATCATAAATGTTTGCGAAGAAGAGTTAGAAGTTTTACAATGATTTCTTGTGGTAACAAAGAAAAATCACTATTTTTGCGCACAAAATGACGAAAGAAGTTAATCACAAACATTTATAAACATGAAAGCTTACATCTTCATGGCAGCCATGCTGCTTAGCCTGATGCCCTATATGGCAGAGGCACAGGGAACAGAAATTAATAGTCGTGACCTTCGCGGCAAAGTGGTTTATCAAGATGATGAGGTGGTGTTCCGCCAACTCGACGAGCATACATGGATAGGGAATGGACACAGGGTCTATAATGAATCTCTCTACCTCGTTGAGGGTGATGACCGCGCACTTCTGATTGATGCAGGGACACGCATACCAGAACTGGACAAGATTGTGGCAAAGATCACTTCCAAGCCTGTCATCATGGTGTTAACCCATGCCCATGGTGACCATGTGGGAGGGGTGGGACCTTTCCCTGAGGTCTATCTGAATGCAGGTGACATGCCTATCGTTCCGAACAACATGCGTAATTACAAGGGTCAGATCAAGTATCTGAATGATGGCGAGGTGATCAACCTTGGTGGACGTGAGATAGAGGTCATCTTCACTCCCGGTCATACTGCTGGAAGTGCCACGTTCTTTGACAAGGCAAAGCATTACGGCTTCAGTGGCGATACTTTCGGTTCGACAAACCTGCTGGTGTTCACCAACCTTTCAACTGAGATGTACACTGCCGAGAGGATTGAGCGCTATATGAAGAAAAATGACATCCATTTCCTCTTCCCTGGTCATTACAGCGGTGACAATCTGGAGACTCTGCAGCGTGTCATCGACATCAAGAACATGTGCCGCGAGATTCTGGATGGTGAACGCAAACCTACTGTCAGCAACGGCAACAATGGAGGCAACGACATGATGGTTGACGACAAAGGTGTGCGCATCAACTTCAGCAGTCGGACAGGAATGAAATAAGCCAGAAAAGAAAAATCCTTGAAAACCATTTGGCTTTCAAGGACTCTTAGAGGGTGGAGGGTGGGACTCGAACCCACGACATTCAGAACCACAATCTGACGCTCTAACCAACTGAACTACATCCACCATGTAGGGGTCATTTCCCTTTTGCGAGTGCAAAGGTACTACATATATTTGGACTGACCAAACAAAAGTCGAAGAATTTGCAATTTATTTGTAAAATTCTTTGCGACCAGCGCTGAGGGTGTTCTTCATCAAGGAGCAGATGGTCATAGGACCTACGCCACCAGGTACGGGAGTGATGAAGGAACACTTGGGAGCCACGTTTTCAAAATCCACATCGCCATTGAGACGGAAACCTGACTTGCGGGTAGCATCAGGAACACGAGTGGTGCCCACATCGACGATGACAGCACCTTCCTTCACCATGTCGGCAGTCACGAAGTTGGGTTTACCAATGGCTGCGATGATGATGTCTGCCTGCTGGCATTCCTCCTTCAAGGTCTTCGAACGGCTATGACATACAGTCACGGTGGCATCGCCATATTGCTTCTGCATCATCAGTTGTGCCATTGGTTTGCCCACGATGTTGGAACGTCCAAGGATGACGCACTTCTTACCGCTGGTTTCGATGTTGTAACGCTTCAGCAAAGTGATGATGCCCAGAGGAGTGGCAGAGATGTAGCAGGGAAGTCCAATCGCCATGCGTCCCACGTTGATGGGATGGAATCCGTCCACATCCTTGCGATAGACGATGGCTTCAATGATCTTCTGCTCAGAGATGTGCTTGGGGAGTGGCAGTTGCACGATGAAACCGTCCACGTCGGCATCGTTGTTAAGTTTCTCCACTTGCTTGAGGAGGAAATCTTCGGTGATGTCGTCCTCGAAGCGGAGGAGGGTAGAGGTGAAGCCACATGCTTCACACGCTAACACCTTGTTCTTCACATATGTTTCACTGCCACCATCGTGACCTACGAGAATGGCTGCGAGGTGTGGACGCTTACCTCCTGCATCCACAATCTTTTTCACTTCTTCTGCAATCTCAGCCTTGATGGCTGCAGCAGTTGCTTTTCCGTCTATCAGTTGCATAGTTTCTTAGAATTTTCTCATTCGTTGCATCTGCGCCATTGCCTGTGCCATCTTGGGACTGGTCATCTGACGCATCATCTTGCGCATCTGCTCAAACTGCTTGGTGATGCGGTTAATCTCATCAATGGACACACCTGACCCCTTGGCAATACGCTGTTTGCGTGACATATTGATGCACTCTGGGTGTTCACGTTCATAAGGAGTCATGGAGCCAATCATCGCTTCCACAGACTTGAAGGCATTGTCGTCAATATCGACATCCTTCAGGGCTTTGCCCACACCTGGAATCATCGATGCCAAATCCTTGATGTTACCCATCTTCTTGATTTGTCCAATCTGTCCGAGGAAATCGTTATAGTCGAACTTGTTCTTGGCAATCTTCTTCTCCAGACGCTTGGCTTCTTCCTCGTCAAACTGCTGCTGAGCACGTTCCACGAACGACACGATGTCGCCCATGCCGAGGATGCGGTCTGCCATACGTTCGGGGTGGAACACATCGAGTGCCTCCATCTTCTCACCCGTACCCACAAACTTGATGGGTTTAGTCACCACCGTACGGATAGAAAGGGCGGCACCACCACGAGTGTCACCATCCAATTTCGTGAGGATGACACCATCAATCTCCAGACGCTCGTTGAAGGTCTTGGCGGTGTTGACGGCATCTTGACCAGTCATGGCATCCACCACGAGCAAGGTCTCATGAGGATTGACTGCTGCCTTGATCTTCTCAATCTGCTGCATCAGTTCCTCGTCAATCGACTGACGACCAGCGGTATCGACAATCACCACATCGTAATCTTTGGCTTTGGCTTCCTTGATGGCATTCTGAGCCACAGCGATCGGATCGGTAGCACCTTCCTCAAGATAGCAAGGTACGCCCACCTGCTCAGCCAACACGCGCAACTGCTCCATAGCCGCAGGACGGAAGGTGTCGCAGGCAGCGAGCAATGGCTTCTTGTGGTTTTGGGTCTTCAGACGCAATGCCAACTTACCCGACATGGTAGTCTTACCAGCACCGTTCAAACCTGCCATCAGGATAACCGTTGGACGCCCCGTCAGGTTCAGTTCTGTGGCCTGACCACCCATCAGTTCTGCCAACTCGTCGTGCACAATCTTGACCATCATCTGGCCAGGCTTCACGGCAGTCAGCACGTTCTGACCCAGCGCCTTCTGCTTCACGGTATCCGTGAAGGTCTTGGCAACCTTATAGTTCACGTCAGCCTCCAGAAGTGCCTTGCGCACGTCCTTCAGCGTTTCCGCCACGTTGATTTCGGTGATTTTACCTTCACCCTTCAGTATCTTGAAAGACCGTTCTAGTCTCTCACTTAAATTTTCAAACATATCGTAAACTTCAATTTTTCAATTCTTCAACTCTTCAATCCTATTTTTTCACTCCTTTATATATAAGATACGCGACAATAGCCACCGCAATGATGATGGCAGCCACACCGATGATATGGGAGTAGTGCGCGATGATGTCGATGAGTTCCTGCTTCGGCATCGTGCTGTGAAAAGCGGCACCGATAGCCACGAGGATGCTGTTCCAGAGACCTGCACCTAACGCTGTGTAGAGGCAGAATGACAGCAGATTCATCTTTGCCAAACCTGCAGGAATGCTGATGAGTTGGCGGATGGCAGGAATCATGCGACCAATCAATGTGGAGATGGCACCACGCTTATCGAAATACGCCTCTGCCTTCTCCACCTTCTCCGCATCAATCAGACACATATGTCCGAAACGGCTATTGGCAAAGGCATACACGATGGGACGTCCCAATGAGTAGGCAAGTCCGTAGTTCACCAAAGCACCTATCAACGCACCCAATGTGCCACACAAAATAATCATCGGATACGTCATTTCACCCGTCTCAGCAGCCATATATGCTGCAGGAATCATGACAACCTCCGATGGGAAAGGAATGAACGAACTCTCGATAGCCATGAACAGAATGACCCATCCATAATTCAGATTATCCAGCGCTCCGTTCGTCAAATTGAGGATGATTTCTTCCATAATGGGTGCAAAGGTACGAAAAAGTTAGGAGTTAGGAGTTAGGAGTTGAAAGTTTTTTGCCTTTTGGAGTGTTTTTTCGTGTGAAATGTTTTGCCAGTTCGCTAAAAAGTCCTACCTTTGCACCCGCAAAACAAAAACATGGGTAAGTCCTATACGGCCAGCTCCCTTGGAATTCCCCCAGGGCTTGACCGCAGCAAGGGTACTCGGTTGTAGCGGCGCGATGTAGTCAGCTTACCCACCCGCCTCTTTAGCTCAGTTGGCCAGAGCACGTGATTTGTAATCTCGGGGTCGTTGGTTCGAATCCGACAAGAGGCTC
>JBGUGM010000013.1:0-2765 GCA_045111535.1 Bacteroidaceae bacterium | reverse complement strand
GTCCTCACCCCGAAAATCGAAGTAACTTTCAGGACCATAAAGCGTGAGCACAATCAGTTCCCCGTTCTGCTGAATCTCGGGCAAATCAAAATGTGGAGGGGTGTCGTTGGCACTATTCTTGAAGGGGGAACGTGCAGGGTCTTGCTTGGAAGTGCAAGCAATAAGCAAGGAAGTTAAAAGGAACAGAAGGATGGTCCTTTCCATTCCCTTTAACTTCCTTTTAACTCCCTTGCCATTCCCGTTCATAGAATTATCCTTTCCGTTGGGAAGCGCGATTCTTCACACGTTGGCGTATCTCAGCCTTGTGCTTTGCCGCACCTGACTTATGGGAGCCTGTCTGGTAGGCTTTCTTGCGAGCCTTCGTCTTCACCTTGTTAGGATCTTCCTTCTTCTCGCTCTTTGCCTTCCCGAAGTTGATGCCATTCATGATGGCATACTGGATTTCGTTGTCTGAAGCCACTTAGATAATTGAGAATTGAAAATTGATAATTGACAATTAGTGGTGGAAGAGGCGGATGCCTGTGAATGCCATAGCGATGCCGTACTTGTTGCAAGTCTCGATGACATTGTCGTCACGTACCGAACCACCTGCCTGTGCGATGTACTGCACACCACTCTTGTGGGCACGTTCGATGTTGTCACCAAATGGGAAGAACGCATCAGAACCCAGACACACATTCGTATTCTGCGCCAACCATGCTTTCTTCTCTTCCATCGTGAGAGGCTCAGGCTTTTCAGTGAAGAAGTTCTGCCAAGTGCCTTCACGCAATACATCCTCGTATTCATCACCGATGTACACGTCGATGGTGTTGTCGCGGTCAGCACGGCGAATGTCGCTCTTGAAAGGCAACGCCAGCACCTTGGGGCATTGACGCAGCCACCAGATGTCAGCCTTGTTACCAGCCAGACGGGTGCAATGGATACGGCTCTGCTGACCGGCACCAATACCGATAGCCTGTCCGTCCTTCACGTAGCACACAGAGTTTGACTGCGTATATTTCAGCGTGATGAGCGCAATCTTCAGGTCACGCTTCGCATCAGCCGGGATATCCTTGTTGTCTGTAGGAATATTCTCGAAGAGGTTGTCACCCGTCAGATCAATCTCGTTGCGACCCTGCTCAAACGTGATGCCAAACACCTGCTTGCGCTCGATGGGGGCTGGTGTATAATTAGGATCCATCTTGATGACGCAATAAGTGCCATTGCGCTTTGCCTTCAGAATCTCCAAAGCCTCTGGGGTGTAGTCAGGAGCAATGATACCATCACTCACCTCACGCTTGATGAGCGTGGCAGTAGCCTCGTCACAAGTGTCTGAGAGTGCGATGAAGTCACCGAAGGAAGACATGCGGTCAGCACCACGGGCACGAGCATAAGCCGTAGCAATTGGAGTGAGCGGAATCTTCACGTCATCCACAAAGTAAATCTTCTTCAGCGTGTCGCTCAGAGGAGCACCCACCGCAGCACCTGCAGGACTCACGTGCTTGAACGAAGCAGCAGAAGGCATACCTGTTGCAGCCTTCAGTTCCTTCACCAACTGCCAACTGTTGAAGGCATCGAGCAGATTGATGTAACCTGGACGACCATTCAGTACCTCAATAGGGAGTTCGCCCTCCTCCATATAGACGCGTGATGGCTTCTGATTCGGATTGCAGCCATACTTCAATGCTAATTCTTTCATATCCTATTTTTTAGTGTTTTAATTGTTTGCTTCGTCGTGTTTCTTCGAGCGGAAGAAGCGGAACCCTGCATAGCCCAGGATGCACAGCAACAGTCCTACGAGCGCAGCGCTCAGTATCTTCACCCATCGGTATGCCACCCTCGTTTCCTCTTTTGCTGCTTCCGTATTCTGGTCTTTCTGTGCTGCGATGACGGCAATCTCCTGCATCATGTGGTTCTGTTCATACGAAGCCACAGAGTCCATAGATGCTGCCATCTTCTCTGCCATCTCCATTGCCTTGTCCTTTCTGCCCGACAGCATGTAGGCATTGAACTGTGGCACGATGTATTCTGTCATATACGTGAGGCTCGCAGGGACTTTCCAGTTGGTTGCCAACGAGTCCAGTTTCGGCATCAGATGCACCAGTTCTTCCCATTGTTCCGATTTTCTGAGGTATGATGCCTGTTCCATGATGCCATAGCCAGAGTTGAAATAGCCCAGGCTTCGTGCCTTCTCATAGGCTTCATGAGCCGAAGGCATGGCACCTGCCTTTGCCATCACCAACGCCTTGTGGATGGCAACACCTCCCACATAACTTCTTCTCTCCCCTTCCGTGCATTCAGGATGAGCAGCCACACGTTTTGCGGCTTCCTCTGCTGAAGTGACCCAACTGAGTGCCTTGTCATACTGCTCCGTTGTCGTGTAGGCATCCAGAATGTTCAGGGACACACGTGCACGGATTCTCAGATTCTCATAACAACTGTCCGCCTGCACAATCTGCGACAGCATCATGTATGCCAGGCTGAAGTTCTCCTCTGCCTTTTCACCCATGCCCAGTTGCGCCTGGAAATAGCCCATCGAGTGCAGGATAACACCTGTCCAGCGACGTCCCATGACGGACTGGTCTTTGCTTGACACCTCATATCCCCGAGTTGCCACCGTCAGAGCCTCTGCATTGTTGCCGTGATTGGAAAGCGATGCCGAGAGGCAATCTGTTGCCTTATAGAAAAGCAAGGGGCTTTCATTCAGCAGGTCATTCCCGTCCAGTGCCTTCTTGAAGTACAGTTCAGCCGTCACACGCTGCCGCATGGCTCTGTAGGCTAGACCA
>JBGUGM010000012.1:0-15918 GCA_045111535.1 Bacteroidaceae bacterium | reverse complement strand
TTGGCTGATGCGATTCTATCAGTTCAAGGTGGAGGAGATTGTGGATGAAGCCAATGCCAACCTCGACTTGGAGGTGGACCCGAAGTTGGCGTGGGCATTGAGGCATCCCGAGCAGTTTCCTGTGGATATCAACAAGGATGATTACGAGAAGATTCTGCGTGTGCCGGGCATTGGCGTGAAGTCAGCCATGCTGATTGTCAACTCCCGACGTTTCAACCGCATCACGTCCTATCATCTGAAGAAGATGGGGGTGGTGATGAAGAAAGCCAAGTACTTCATCACGTGCCATGAGTTGACAGATGGCTATGCCAATCCCATCGTGGGTATCAACGAACTGCACCCCGAACGCCTCAAACCCTTGCTGGTGTCGAAGGCACAGCAGAAGAAAGCGGCAGCGGAACTGCAACTTACCCTTGATTTTGAGGAAGAGAAGAAAGAAGAATAAATGGTACATTGTACATGGTAAATGGTACATGAAAAGATGCTTGTTTACACCATAGATAGAACCCTCGACGGAGTGCTCTCCGCAGTATTCGATGCCTTCTCGTTGCATCAGCAACCCGATGTGCTGATTGGGAAGGGGGAGCCATTGCCGATGTTTTGTGAAGAGGTGCATGAGGTGCAGACTGCTGATGACCGGGCACAGCGGGTGTGGGCAGGATTGGAGAAGCGTATATCGAAGGAGGCGATGAAGTTGTTGACGGTGAGTTACTTGTCAGAAATGCCTGAATTGGACACACCGTTATTTCAATATATGTGTAAGGTGTTTCGTCAGGCAGAAGGAGCACGGAGTATCGAGAGGAACTTTTCTGACCCTGATGTGTTGACCGTGACGAACATCTTTCGGAAGGTGATGCATGAGCGGTTGCGGATGATGCAGTTTGTGCGCTTTCAGAAGGCAAAGGATGGCACGTACTTAGGGGTGGTATCGCCCGACCACAATGTGCTGCCGCTGGTGGTGAATCACTTCAAGGACAGGTTTGGCACCCAGCCTTGGCTGCTCTACGATGCCAAGCGTCGTTATGGTTTCTACTATGACCAGCAGGAGGTGACACGCATCACGTTTCAGGATGAGGACACGCTACCTTTTGACCTCGACAATGGCAAGTTGAATGACGAGGTGCTGAGTGAGGATGACAAACTCTTCCAAGACCTTTGGCGCACCTATTTTAAGGCTATTTGTATCAAGGAACGCATGAATCCGAAGAAGCAACTGAATGATATGCCCCGAAGGTATTGGAAATATATGACGGAGAAACAATGATAGTTGACAGTTGATAGTTGACAGTTGAAGTGGCTTATGGCAGATAAGATGACACCCGAACAGCGCAGTAACTGTATGCGCAGAATCAGGTCGAAGAACACGCGACCCGAGATGCTGGTGCGTCGTTTCCTGTTCAGTCATGGCTTTCGTTACCGCATCCATGCCAAGACCTTGCCTGGCACTCCTGATTTGGCGATTGTAGGACTCCGCACCTGCATCTTCATCAATGGCTGTTTCTGGCATGGACACGAAGGGTGCTCCATGTATAAGATTCCTCAAACCCACGTGGATTTCTGGTCACACAAAATCCAACGTAACAAGGAACGTGACCACGAAAATATCTTGGCACTCAAAGCACAAGGATGGCACACCATCGAAATCTGGGAATGCCAACTCAAACCCCAAGAGCGTGAGAAGACCCTGCAAGGACTCCTCCGCACCCTCAACTACATCGCCCTCCAAAACCAAGGTGCCAAGATGACCTACGACTTTGACGTAGAGGAGGAAAGAAGCATGGCGGCAGAAGAGGAAGAAAGTGAAAATCCGTACCGTTGAACTACGTTCGAACGTAGGCTGCATCTCGGAAATAAAAATAAAATCTTTTTTATTTTGTATTTCGCTCGATTTGCACTACCTTTGCACCGTTAATTTAAAAGTGCATTCGGCTTGTTCAAGTGGGTAAAAGAGTTATATAAGCGTCATCCCAGAATGGCTCAGTTCTTTCGTTTCTGTGTGAATGGCGGTGTGTCGGCAGGCATCCATTATGGGGTGTATGTGTTGATGATGCAGTTCATACAGATAGATATTGCCTATTCCATAGGTTATATCGTGTCGTTTATCTATAACTTCTTCCTTACGTGCTACTGGACTTTCCATGCGAAACCTACGTGGATGCGACTGGTGGGTTTCAGTGGCAGTCATGGGGTGAACTACTTGATTCACGTGGTGCTGTTCCACCTGTTGACGGTGTGGGGCGTTCATCGTCTGATTGCTCCTGTGTTGGTGTTGATGGTGGCTGTACCTACCAATTTCTTGATATTGCGTTACGTCTATAGAACAAAGAAAAGAGATGAAAAAAGTGACGATTCTGCTTCCTGCGTACAATGAGGAAGCGTCTTTTCCCGTTTTGGAGCAGTGCATGCAACGGGTCTTGGAAGAGAATCCTGGCTATGAATGGGAGTTCTTGATGGTGAACGATGGCTCTTCTGACCATACGTTGCAACAGATGGCTCGTCTGCATCAGGAAGACCCTGCGCATTGGAACTATATCAACTTGTCACGCAACTACGGCAAGGAATTGGCGATGATGGCTGGCTTTGACTATGCCAAGGGTGATGCGCTGATTATCATGGACTTTGACATGCAGCACCCTGTGGATGTCATCCCTGAGATGTTGCATTGGTGGGAAGAGGGGTATGACGATGTGTATGCCACCCGACAAGGTTCGACAGAGACTTGGTTCAAGCGTAAGACTTCGCAGGCATATTACAGATTGTTGCAGATGTTCACCCGTGTGCCGATTCAGAAGGATACTGGCGATTTCCGTCTGCTGGATCGTTCCTGCATCGAGGCATTGAAGCAGATGCGTGAGGTGGAACGCAACACCAAGGGCATGTACTCGTGGATAGGTTTCCTGAAGAAAGGCATCTTATATCAGCAGAAGGAGCGTCAGGCAGGCTCTTCCAAATGGAGCAACAGGGCTCTGCTGAACTTGGCTATGAATGGCATCATGGCATACACAACTGCACCGTTGAGGCTTGCCAGCATCTTGGGCTTGGTGGTGTCTCTCTGTGCCTTCCTCTACCTCATCTACATCATTATCGTGACCAACCTCTATGGCGACCCTGTGGCTGGTTATCCTACCATCATGGTGACGGTGCTCTTCTTGGGAGGTGCCCAGTTGATTTGCATTGGTGTGATAGGTGAGTACTTGGCAAGGGTGTTTAACGAGTCCAAGCGTCGCCCGGGTTATTTTGTGAGCAGTTATAATGGCAAAAAGGGAACGGAAAATGAATAAGATAAAGAAATTCTTCCAACAGCCTTGGCTGAGTGATTACCGCACGTTGGCGGTGTTGTGGGGACTGCTGGCATTGTTCTGCATCTACAAGATTGTGCATGGCGGACATCCCGATTGGGACTATCTGATTTTCACCCACTCGTATGACCATGCATGGGCACACATGCCGCTTTACCCTCTGTATGAAGAAGATACGAACTATTTCCTGTATGGTCCCACGTTTGCTGCTCTCATTGCTCCTTTTGCCTGGATGCCTGATTGGGTGGGGCAGGTGCTGTGGGAACTTTTCATCACCTTCTTCTTTTTTGCCGTCATTCGCTATTCGTGGCTGACGAAGTACCAGAAGGTGTTTATCCTGTGGTTCTGTATTCAGGAAGTCTTGAACTGTGTGTTGGATGCTGAACTGAACACCTTGGTGGTGTCGGGCATCATGTTCACCTTCCTCTTGACAGAACGGGAACAAGACCATTGGGCAACCTTCTTCATTGCCATGGGCACCATGACCAAACTCTTTGGCATTGTCGGTCTGATTTGCGTGTTCTTCTCCAAGCATAAGTGGCGTTTCGTGTGGACATGGGTGGTGTGGATGATTGTCTTCGCTGTGTTGCCCATGCTCGTGTTTGGCTTTGATTATACCTGTGGAGAGTATGTGGAGTGGATGAAGGCGTTGGCAGTGAAGAATGACCACAACCTTTTGTTGGATGTGAAGCAGAACATCTCCTTGTTGGGATTGGTACGCAACTTCCCGTTGCCCGACAACTACTCTGACATGTGGACCTTCATCCCCTGTGCGCTGCTCTTCTTTGCACCGATGCTCCGCAAGAGTCAGTACCAACACTTGGCATTCCGAGAGACAATGCTCTCTTCTGCTCTTATCTGCATCTGCATCCTGAGCACCAGCACAGAAGCCTATGGCTACATCATTGCGATGGTGGGTGTGGTGCTGTGGTACACCTCTGCTCCTTGGAAACGAGGCAAATGGGCAATAGCCCTGCTGGTGTTTGCTTTTGTGCTGACCAGCCTCACCTCTACCGACCTCTTCCCCAAAGATTTCCGAATGGTGACTGTGCCACGTTATGCCCTGAAGGCATTGCCCGTCACCCTCATTTGGTTTGTGGAGATGTGGGAGTTGTTGACGAAAGATTATGCAAAGATATGATATTACTGAGTTTTGATACAGAAGAGTTTGATGTGCCTTGCGAGCATGGGGTGGATTATGACCCGATAGGCGAGGGCATGGAGGTGTCGATGGAGGGTACTCAACGCATCCTCGATTTGCTGAAGCAGGAGGGTGTGCGAGCCACTTTCTTCTGCACCACCAACTTTGCGGAGAATGCACCTCACATCATCTGGCGCATCCTGAACGAGGGGCATGAAGTGGCGTCGCATGGATGTAACCACACGAATCCACAGCCCGAAGATGTCATCACATCGAAGAAACGGCTCGAAGAACTGACGGGCAAGGAAGTGAAAGGCTATCGTCAGCCCCGTATGTTCCCTGTGTCTGACGAAGAACTGGAACGACAGGGTTATCATTACAACTCCAGCCTCAATCCTGCCTTCATTCCGGGACGCTATATGCACATCTCCGAACCCCGCACCCCTTTCTGGCGAGGTAAGGTCTTGCAGATTCCTGCCTCCGTCACCCCTTGGTTCCGTTTCCCCCTCTTCTGGCTTTCCCTTCACAATCTACCCTTGTGGCTCTACAAGCGTTGGGCAAAGTGGACATGGAAGCACGACGGGCAATTTGTGGTCTATAACCACCCTTGGGAGTTTTATGCCCTCAAGGAACATCCAGAATACAAACTCCCCTTCATCATCACTCGCAACAGTGGGGAAGACTTAGTGCAACGTCTGGGAGAAGTCATTCGTATGTTCAAGGCAGAAGGGGCAAGTTTTGTCACCTACGAGGAATTCACGAAACAACAAGAGAAACAAGAATAAGAGAACCCATCAACAAGAAAGGAGAGGCAAAACCTCTCCTTCTTTGTGTGATCCGCTTGGGGCTCGAACCCAAGACCCCAACATTAAAAGTGTTGTGCTCTACCGACTGAGCTAGCGGATCTACCTAAAGGCTTACTTTTCTCGTAAGCGGGTGCAAAGGTAGTGCATTTTTTACACACTACAAAATAAAAGAGGTACTTTTTTGTTTTTATTCCTCTTTTTGTGCTGTATCCTCCTTTTCCTCCGTCTCTTCCAACACATATCTCTTATAATAAGACACAATCAGCGTCGTGAGCGGAAGGGCGACGATAAGTCCCACAAAACCCAACAAACTGCCCCAGATGGAGAGCGACAAGAGGATGACGGCAGCGTTAAGTCCTGTCACCTTTCCCATGATGCGAGGGGTGAGCACCCAGTCCTGAATGGCTTGCACCACCGCAAACACGATGAGGGCGGAGAGGATGATGCCCCAGAAACTCTGTCCTGTGTCGTAGGCTTTCAGCAATGACAGGATGATGGTGGGGATGAAACCGATGACTTGCAGGTAAGGCACCAGATTGAGGAAACCAATGAAGAGTCCCAGTGGAATAGCCAAAGGCAGTCCGATGATGAGGAAGCCGATGGAGAAGAGGATGCCCACGCACAGCGCAATGATGGCTTGTCCACGGAAGTAGCCGTTCATGCCCTTCTGCAAGTCCATCATGATGTCATGCACAATGCTCCGCTTGCCCTTGGGCACCATCTTGAACAAACCCTCAGCCATCAGTTCATAATCCACCAAGATGAAGAACAGGTAGATGATGGCGATGAGTGAGGCAACGAAGCCCACAATGGCACTCACGCTGCTACTCAGGAAGGAGAAAAGTTGCGGCACCTTCTCTTCCATGAACTCCGACACATCCTGCACTGTCAATGCTTTTGTGATTTCGTTGAGGTCAATATTCCGCTTGATGTACTCCTGCACTTCTCCCGACACAGAAGCCACTGTCGAGTCTGTGGTCACATACTCCACGATGATGTCTTTCAGATGTGTCATTTCCTCGATGATAGGTGGAATGATGAGGTAGCACCCTCCCACGATGATGCCTACGATGAGCAAAACCGTGATGATGATGCTCAGCACACGCGACTTCACACGGCACTTATACTGGATGAATGTCACGATGGGGTAGAGCAGGTAGGCGATGAGCCATGCCACGAGGAAAGGAATGAGCACACTGCTCAGTCGTTGAATCAACAGGTAAAGACCAATCATGATGACGATGCTGATCAGGATGCGCACCACGCGGTCAAAGGTAAATGTCTTTGTCTTCATCTTAATGAAAAATTCTTGGTAAGCCAAGCGTGCTAAAGATACGATAAGAAGTATTTAGGGCACGAAGATACGTAAAAAAATGTTGTTTCATGGCCGATAATGTGAAAAAAAGTTGTTTTTGAGGGTAAAATACACGATGTAAGTGTTTTTATTCCTACTTTTGCACCGTAAAAAGAACGAATCGTGGGAACATTGTACGTTGTGCCGACCCCTGTGGGAAACCTCGAAGACATGACCTTCAGGGCGATTCGGGTGCTGAAAGAGGCTGATTTCATATTGGCAGAAGACACCCGTACGTCAAGTGTGCTGTTGCAGCACTACGACATTCACGGCGAACTCCTTTCCCACCACAAGTTCAACGAGCACGAGACTGTCCAGCAGGTGGTCAGAAGGCTCACGGGTGGACAGACAGGTGCCCTCATCAGCGATGCAGGAACACCTGGCATCAGCGACCCAGGTTTCCTCTTGGTGCGCGAGTGTGCCAAACAAGGAGTGGAGGTGCAGACCCTCCCTGGTGCTACAGCCTTTGTCCCTGCCCTCGTCAGCAGCGGATTGCCTTGTGACAACTTCTGCTTCGAAGGCTTCCTCCCTCAGAAGAAAGGAAGGCAGTCGCGCTTGGAGGCACTCAAGGACGAACCCCGCACCCTCGTCTTCTACGAGTCACCACGTCGGTTGGTCAAGACCCTCCAGCAGTTCGTGGAAGTCTTTGGCGAGGAGCGGCAAGTGAGTGTGGCACGTGAGATTTCCAAATTGCACGAAGAGCACGTCAGAGGTACTCTGAAAGAGGTCGTGGCACACTTTGAAGCGACAGAACCCCTTGGGGAAATCGTCGTCATTTTGGCAGGAAAGCCTGAAACGGAATCTGCTGGTGAAGAAAAAGAAAAACCTGTTGACCCAATGCAGATGCTGATGGGCACAGGCAAGAAAAAGAATAAGTATAAATAAAAACATAAAAAGATGAAAAAGATTATTTTCATGGCAGCGCTTGTATCGATGCTTGCCAGTTGTATTGACGGATTCAAGGGTGACAACGCTGCAGACCGCGAACGCGATTCATTGCGTAATGTCATTGACCAGAAGGACAACGAACTGAATGACCTCATGGGTACGTTTAACGAGATTCAGCAGGGCTTCGACCTCATCAACGAGGCTGAAGGTCGTGTCAACATGATGCGCATGGGTGCTGAGAACAACAACTCTGCCGAGAACATCCGCGAGAACATGCAGTTCATCCAGGAGACCCTCGACGAGAACAAGCGCAAGATTGAGGAACTGCAGAGCAAACTCAAGACCAGTTCCATCAACTCCACCAAACTGAAGGAAGCCATCAACAGCCTCACTCAGCAACTCAACGAGAAGAACACGGAATTGGAGAAACTCCGTGCTGAACTTGCTGAGAAGGATGTGAAGATTGAGGAACTCACCACCAACGTCACCAACTTGCAGACTGAGAATGCACAGGTGAAGCAGCAACGTGACGAGACTGAGCAGATTGCCCGCAATCAGGATGCACAACTCAACACCGCATGGTATGTCTATGGCACCAGCAAGGAACTCAAAGCCGAGGGTATTCTCAGCAAGGGCGAAGTGCTGCAGGGCAACTACAACAAGAACTACTTCACACAGATCGACATCCGCAAGGTCAATGTCATCCCACTGGAGTCTAAGTCTGCCTCTCTTCTCACCAACCACCCAGCAGGTTCCTACACGCTGCTCAAGGACAGCAAGGGACAGTACACCCTTCGCATCACTGATGCTGCCAAGTTCTGGAGTGTCAGCAAGTACCTGGTTGTGAAGGTGAAATAAGCGGTTAGCGATAGTGTTTTAACGTTTTAGCGGTTAAAGGTTAGCAATGATGAAGAAGATATTGACATTATTCATATTGGGCTTCTCATTCTTGGTTGCCTTTTCCCAGAACAACAAGAACTGGGAACCCACTGGTGTGTGGCCCTTCCTCAACCAGCAGTTCCGCACAGCCACAGTCTATACGGGCATCTTCAAACGCTCCAAGACTGTTGTGCCCTGCAACATTCATGTAGGAAACCAGACCCTCTGGTACACGCAGAACGACACCCTGATGGAAGCCATCCCTGGTTCCGTCATCCGCGTTGAATTTCCCAATGGAGACTCCTACATGCCTGTTGGCAGTGAACAGCGTTTTGGACGCATTGTGCGTGAAGACTCCATTGATGGCAAGACAGCCCGTGTCATTTGTGTCAGGACAGTCAACCAGAAGGCACTTGATCAGAAATATCTCGACCACATGAACAAGACCACCAACCTCTTGCAAGGAGGTTTGGTGCTTGGAGGCGCCAGTGTGAGCATGGCTGACATCGCCAGTGCCGATGCAGGTGTCGTCTTGGAAGAGCAACCCCTTCCCCTCACTGATGAATATTATTTTCAGGTGCGGGGCGAAGTCTTCCATGCCACTCCCAAGCAAATCCTCTCACACATTGACCCCCAGCGCAAGCAGGAGTACCGCAACTTCACTCGTTCCGCAGAGATTATCTCCTCCAACGAGAGTTCCATGCTGAAAGTTTGGCAGGAGTTCTTCCTGAAATAATTTTTCTGATTAAGTCCTGTATTTCTCTTCCAACCCACCATTGATGACGTCGAAGACTTCCTGCATGATGACTTTGGTCTGCTTGCCTTGGCGGTCTTCGGCTGTGATGGGTTTGTGAATGGTCAGGGTGACGGTGCCCCAATCGACAGACTTGTGGTTACGGCTAAACACATCGAAGGAGCCGTTGATGGTGAGTGGGACGATGGGGAGCCCTATTTCGTTGGCGAGCATGAAGGAGCCACGCTTGAAGGGCGACATCTTGCCAGTGCGGGTGCGGGTGCCTTCAGGGAAGATGACCATAGACATGCCGCCCTTGAGGGTTTCGCGTGACTGCTGCACGGCTTTGGAGATGCCCGAGATGCCGTCGGCAAGGTAAATCTGATTGGACTTGGCACAGGCATAGCCGACGAAGGGTATTTTGCGGAGGTATTCCTTCATCATCCATTTGAAGTTATGACCGAGGTAACCATAGACAAGGAAAATGTCGTAGTAGCCTTGGTGATTGGCAAGGAAGACGTAACTGTCTTCCTTTTTGATGTTCTCACGTCCTTCCACTTTGACGCGGAGCAGGAAGAGCCAGAAGGCGCACTTGGACCAGAACTTGGGCAGGTAGTATGCCGTGCGGTTGTAGTCGCCGAAGAAACTGGCAATGATGACACTGGTTGCCACGAAGATGGTGATGACCACGAAGATGGGCAACGCGATGAGGAAGGAGTAGATTTTGTAGAGTATTTTGAGAATAATCATGAGTCTATTTTTGTGGTAACTTTAATTCTTTTTTCATTTTTGCCTTCGGCGAAGCACCTCACGCTCGACATAGCTCAAGCAAGCTTAGCTCTGCTCTCGCTTAATCGGTGCTTTCATTTTTCACTGTTTCACTTCTACGGAGCGTAATCACGTTGACCTCTGGCCATGCGCCGAAGCGGAAGGGGAACATGACGGCTCCGATGCCATCGCTGACATTGAGGATTTGGTTGCCTTCGGTATAGGCACCAGACCATTCACGATAGACATGGGCAACGGGTGACCACCCGAAGACCTTAAATTGCCCTGCATGGGTGTGACCCGAGAGGGTGAGTTGGATGTTGGTCTGCGGAATGATGTTGCGACGCCAGTGAGTGGGGTCGTGGCTCATCAGCACGGTGAAGCAACTGCGCTTGAGTCCCTTCATGGTCTTGGGCAAGTCGCCCAGGGCAGGGAAGGGAGGACGTCCATCGTTCTCGACTCCTGCAATGATGAGGGAGTCTTTGCCTCGACGAATGACACGGTGCTCATTGAGAAGGAGTGTCCATCCATAACTGCGGATGCGGCGTTGGAGTTCTTCTACGTCAGCAGCACGGTCTTTTTCGTTGGGGTATCGGATGTACATGCTGTAGTCATGATTGCCCATCACGGCATAAACACCATCGGGTGCATGGAGTTTGTTGAGGCTTCGTTGGAAGCCGTCAAGTTCGCTGCTCTGGTGGTTGACGAGGTCACCTGTGAAGAGGATGGCATCACACTTCTGGGCATTGATGAGGTCAATGATACGCCGTGCATCCCCTTCATGTCCATCACGCAGCGTGCCGATATGCATGTCGGAGAACTGTGCGATGCGGTAGCCATCGAACTGCTTGGGCAGGTCGGTGAAGTAAAAGGTCTGCTGATGGACAACATAGCGGTGACGCCCGATGAAGTAGCCATAAGTGAGCAAAGCAATGGCGAAGAGGGCGAGTGCCATGCCGATGATGCGGAAGATGCGCACGAAGAGGCAGTCATAGCCTTCGCGGTTCTTCTTACCTCCCGTGACGAGCAGGTTGATGCCTTGCCCGATGCCGTCCACCACCATGAAGAGGGCTTTGGGGGCACAGAGGAGGAGGAACACATACATGTAGATGCTGACCCATGCCTGATGCTCCGGGCGCATGTCGTTGCTATGGATGATGACAAAGGTGGCAACGGCAAAGGAGAGCAGGGGCACCCACCACAGAAGGCGCAGCCACCATCGTTTTGTCCAATGGCGTATGTAAACCAGATAAATGTAGATATCGGGTAAAATCAACAGCAGGATGATGAGTAGGAGTATTCTTAACAGCATTGTATGTATTTGTTGATTTCGTCAAGTGTCATGTGACGTCGTTGGGCATAGTCAGCGAGTTGGTCGCGGTCAATCTTGCCTACGGCGAAGTAACGTGCCTGCGGAAGGCTGAACATGAGTCCGCTCACGGAGGCGTGTGGCTGCATCATGGCAGAGGAGGTGAGGGTGACACCGATGCTCTTGAAGCCAATCAACTGGTCAATGAGGAAGTTGATGGAGATGTCGGGCAGGCAGGGATAACCCACTGCGGGTCGGATGCCTTGAAACTTCTCCTGATGCAGTTCGGCGATGGTGAGTTGCTCGTTGGGTGCATAGCCCCAGAGGGTCTTTCTCACTTCTTCGTGCAGTCGCTCTGCCCCTGCTTCTGCCAAGCGGTCGGCAAGGGTCTGGAGGAGCATTTGGTTATAGTTGTCGTCGGGGAAGGTCTTTCCCACATCGATGCTGGTCGAGGTGGCGAAGATGCCCATCTGGTCTTGCCGTATGGCTGTCCGGGGACGTAGGAAGTCACTCAGACAGAGGCACATGCCGTCGTTGCCTGGCACCTGCTGCCGCAACATCGGCAATCGGACGGGTTCACCATTGGGATGGCTCTGTCCGCATTCGCAGGGGCGCATGGGTTGCACCACGATGTCGTCGCCTTCACTCCATGCTGGCAGAATTTCCACCACCGTCTTGACCTTCAGGTAGGGTTGGAGGCGTTGCAGCATATGCTGTGCCTCGTCGTAGAGGCGTTGCCCTTCTTCCGACTGCTGTGGCAATGACCACGCATGGAAGAAATACACCCAGTTGATGTAGTCTTTCAGGTCGCTGATGCGGTAGTTGCGTCTCATGCGTTGAATCTCAGTTCCTTGCCCCTGACACCATCCACCACGATGCCGTCGCTGTAGGCAGTGATGCCGTTGATGAGGGTGCGGCGCACACGCCATTGGAAGAAACGCTCGTCCATCGGTGTCCAGCCGCATTTGGTGTAGTAGCGTCCCTCTCTCACCTGCCAGTTGGCGTTGGGGTCAACGAGCGTGAGGTCGGCATAGTAGCCTGGACGGATGAAGCCGCGTCTGTCGATGCGGAAGAGTTTGGCGGGGTTGTGCGACATGAGGTCGGGGATGCGTTCGATGGGCAGGATGCCCTTCTCGCTGAGTTCGAGCATCGACACCAACGAGAACTGTATCATGGGCATGCCCGAAGCGGCTCTCAAGGCTCCTCCCAGTTTCTCACTTTCCAGATGAGGCGCATGGTCGGTTGCCACCACGTCGATGAGTCCGTTGGTGAGTGCTTCGCGCAGGGCGGCACGGTCTTCGGGTGTCTTGACGGCAGGGTTGCACTTGATGCGTGTGCCGAGGGTGTCGTAATCTTCGGTGCTGAACATCAGGTGGGCAATGACTGCCTCAGCGGTTATCTTCTTTTCCTCAATGGGCTTTTTCTCAAACAACTCCAACTCCTTGGCGGTGGAGACATGGGCGATGTGCAGACGGGCACCTGTGTCCTTTGCCAGTTGCACAGCCAGGGCAGAGGACTCGTAGCAGGCTTCCACGCTGCGGATGCGGGAGTGGTAGCGCACGGGGAAGTCGTTCTGTCCCTTATATTTCTTCTTGAATGCGCGGATGTTGGCTTCGATGATGCTGGTGCTCTCGCAGTGTGCCATCAGCAGGAGAGGGCAGGTGGCAAAGATGTGGTGCAGGGACTCTGTGCGGTCCACGAGCATGTTGCCGGTGCTGCTTCCCATGAACACCTTCACCCCTGGCACACGGGTGCGGTCAAGGATGGGCAAGGTCTCCACGTTGTCGTTGGTGGCTCCGAAGTAGAAGGAGTAGTTGACGCGGCTGTCTTGTGCCGCTATCTGGAACTTCTCCTCGAGCAGTTGGAGCGTGGTGGTGGGAGGATTGGTGTTGGGCATCTCCATATAGGAGGTGACACCCCCAGCGGCAGCCGTGCGGCTCTCACTGGCAATGTCTGCCTTGTGGGTCAAGCCTGGCTCACGGAAATGCACGTGGTCATCAATCACACCCGGGAAGAGGTAGAGTCCTGTGGCATCAATCTCCACGTCGTAGGACTGTGTGGTGTCGTCGCTTTCCAATACTTCTTGAATCATCTCGTCCTCTATCACGACGGAGCCGACGAACTGGCGTCCCTCATTGACGATGGTTGCGTTTCTGATGATTGTTTTCATAGGTTTTTCCTTCGGTTAGTCTTGTTTCTCTGTTTGTTGTTCCGCATGAGCGTCCACAGGCTTGGGATATTTCCTGAACCACCCGTCCCACCTGAGGCGCATCACACCAAAGAATGCCTCGCCAAAGATGCCGCTGTTCATCTTCGACACGCCCTCCACGCGGTTGACGAAGATCACAGGCACCTCCTTGATCTTGAAGCCGCACTTGTAGGTGGTGAACTTCATCTCAATCTGGAAGGCATAGCCCTTGAAGCGGATGGCATCGAGGTCGATGGTCTCCAGCACACGGCGCTTGTAGCACTTGAAGCCCGCTGTGGTGTCGTGCACCTTGAAACCTGTGACGAATCGTACATATTTAGAGGCGAAATACGACATGAGCACTCTGCCCATAGGCCAGTTCACCACATTCACACCAGAGATGTAGCGGCTGCCGATGGCAAGGTCATACCCCTCGTCAGCACAGGCGGAGTAGAGCCGTGGCAAGTCTGTCGGGGCATGGGAAAAGTCGGCATCCATCTCGAAGATGTAGTCGTAACCATGCGCCAAACCCCACTTGAAGCCTGCGATGTAGGCAGTACCCAGTCCCAACTTCCCCGTGCGCTCCATCAGGAACAGGCGGTCGGCAAACTCCGACTGCATGAGTCCCTTCACGATGCTGGCAGTGCCGTCAGGGGAACCATCATCAATCACCAGGAGATGGAAGCACTTCTCCAAAGCGAAAACCGCCCGGATAATCTTCTCGATATTCTCCTTCTCGTTGTACGTAGGTATGATAACTATGCTGTCGCTCTCGTTCATGTACGATACATGCATTAATCTTTGTGTTGCAAAGTTAGCACAAACCGCCCACAAACACATTGCTTATGTGGTTAAACATTGTTAAAAACACTTATCGAGCCCATTTGCGTCATTTTTTGTTGCCCTCTTTTGGGTTGTTTTCCGTAACTTTGCAAAGTTTTTACCAGGAAAATAAAATAAACAAGATAAAGATGGAAAACAAAAACGTGGAGCCTGCAGAAGGTAAACTCGGCATCATGGTCGTAGGACTGGGTGCCGTGACATCTACTTTTATGACAGGCGTGTTGATGGCTCGCAAGGGACTTGCAAAGCCAGTGGGTTCAATGACTCAGTATGACAAGATTCGTGTTGGGAAGGGTGCCGACAAGAAGTATCTTTCTTATGGAGAGATTGTTCCAATGGCTAAATTGGATGACATCGTGTTTGGTGCGTGGGACGTTTATCCAGCCAACGCTTTCCAAAGTGCCATGTATGCAGAGGTGCTCAGAGAGAAGGACATCCTCCCCGTGAAGGATGAACTGGAGAAGATTGTGCCTTTCAAGGCTGCTTTTGACAAAAATTTCGCCAAGCGTCTCGATGGCGACAACGTGAAGGACTGCAAGACCCGTTGGGACATGGTGGAGCAGATTCGTGAGGACATCCGCAAATTCAAGGCAGACAACCACTGCGCCCGCATCGTCGTGGCTTGGGCTGCTTCTACAGAAATTTACGTGGAGCCAAACATGGAGGTGCATGACACCTTAGAGCATCTGGAGGCTGCCATGAAGGCTGATGACCGTGTGAACATCGCTCCTTCCATGTGCTATGCATACGCAGCACTGGCAGAAGGTGCTCCTTTCATCATGGGTGCGCCCAACACCACCGTCGATATTCCTGCCATGTGGGAGATGTCCGAGAAACTCGGCTTGCC
Source organism: Bacteroidaceae bacterium (assembly GCA_045111535.1). GTDB lineage: Bacteria > Bacteroidota > Bacteroidia > Bacteroidales > Bacteroidaceae > Minthosoma. The sequence continues at coordinate 863 of JBGUGM010000012.1, read as the reverse complement.
CATCGCCGGTAAGGACTTCAAGACGGGTCAGACCCTCGTGAAGTCAGGCTTTGCCCCCATCATCGGCACTCGCTGCTTGGGTCTCAATGGTTGGTTCTCCACCAATATCTTGGGTAACCGCGACGGTCTTGTGCTCGACGAGCCAGCCAATTTCCGCACGAAGGAAGTCAGCAAACTCTCCACCCTCGAAACCATCCTCAAGCCAGAGGCTCAGCCCGACCTCTATGGTCATGGCAACGAGACTGACGACCAATACTACCACAAGGTGCGCATCAACTACTATCCTCCACGTAACGACAACAAGGAGGGATGGGATGCCATTGACATCTTCGGTTGGATGAACTACCCCATGCAGATTAAGATTAAATTCCTCTGCCGCGACTCCATCCTTGCCGCCCCGCTGCTGCTCGACCTCTGCCTGCTCAGCGACCTCGCTGCACGTGCTGGCAAGAGTGGCATCCAGCGTTTCCTCTCCTTCTTCCTCAAAGCCCCTATGCACGACTACACGCAGGGTGAGGAACCCGTCAACCACCTCTTCCAGCAATACACCATGCTGAAGAACGCTATCCGCGAGATGGGAGGTTATGAACCTGATGAGGAAATAGATTAGTGAAATTGACGAATTGACCAATTGACTTTTTGACCGCAAAAAAGAGAGAGCCGTACCTACGACTCTCTCTTTCCATTAAACGAGAATTGAATGTCCTATACAAACGAATCACCAACTAAACGACTTTTATTATGGTATGCGCAGCGACTACGCATGGTCGAGGTTGCCGTACACGTTCGCCTCAGGGATGAGTGCGCCTGAGTTCATGGTGTACTGAGTGCTGCCTACGGTGAAGACACCATCGTCCTGGTCA
>JBGUGM010000011.1:0-13751 GCA_045111535.1 Bacteroidaceae bacterium | reverse complement strand
TCGCTTCTCTGTCTGCCCGATTGAGAACCAGACTTTTGCGAAGTTTGTGCCTTGGAAGAAAATACCGAAGGCTGATCAGTTGCAGATTACCAACATCCTTACGCGATTGGAACTGAAAAACTACAAGTTGCCCTTGAAGTTTGACCGAAGCGACTTAGTAGATGCAAAGGCTGCAGACCTCGACAAACTGATGGCTGAGCAGTACGATTTTCAGCCCTTCGAGCACGTGGATTTGCAGTACATCCATAAACCACTTTTGGATTGGTTGGAGGAGGAAAGAATCAAGAGTGCATCTACCTTGAACGAGGCAAGGGATGTATTTCGTAGGCGTGCTGCTGTGAAAGGTTTCCGACTGGCGCTGCTGTGTCACGGCTTATATGCGAATGTGGGCAAGAGGGAGCAACAGATCATCACAAACTTCGTGAAGTGGTTCTGCACCGTTGACCTCAGAAACAGCCTCTACCAGTTTGGCGAACGCTACAACGAGGTGCAGCAGAATGCCAAGAAGAATGCCGTACCTCAGGCAGAAATCTTCAACAAGATGCCCGATGAGTTCACCAAGGATGAACTTCGTGTGGTGCTGCAACGCGCCTACATCAAGACGCCTGTCAAGATGGTTATTCACCTGTGGAATAAAAACAAACTCATCGAGAAGAGAGGGGATACGTATGTGAAAGTAAAAATGAAAAAATGAAAGAATGAGAAAATGAAAAAGGAGGTAAGTGAATGGTACGCTTTAAGTTAGAACGGCAGGTGAGCACTCCAGAATATACGCTGGGTGTGCTCACTGAGCAACAAACAGGCTTCAAGTGCAAGACACTGGAAAAGGCTGTGTATGACGGAGAAGGAGAGTTCAATCCTATGTTCTACGCTGTCAAAGAGGGTGAATATCCAATGAAGATCATGGACATCGGGCATCGCTTCACATTTGGTTTCCGTTTCAATGGCACATACAGAAACGCACGAATGGAAGGAAAGCCAAGACAAACGGACATCTTCCCTGGTTCTATCTGCGTGGGCAAGAAGTTTGTGGAGAGGAAGGGCTTGGAAGGTGGCGAAGAGGTGCAGAATGTCATTTCAAATCTGATAGACCACCTCATCGCCACAGGTGACATCAACCCCCGAACAGCATCCAATGACATCCGCATTGAAATCGTGCAGGATGAAATGGTGACTGAGCAGGGGCAGGAAATGGAAGACCCGAATGCATGGAAGCCCAAGGATTGGAATATGCTGGAGGAAAACGACGATTGGGAGGAACAGGAAGATGAAGATGACTAACTTTCTGCATATCAAGCACCCCGATGTGGAAAAAGCCCAGAATGAGGTGGATTATTTGTATCAAGTCATCAAACTCATCAACGGCTTTTTCCCGAAGGGGTACATCGAACTGCAAGCCCTGTGCTTTCATCTGTACGGACTCAAAGCAGAAGCCATATTGGAAAAACTCAAAGCAGCGAGGGTGGATGTCGAAAAACCCATCGTCATGACGTGGGATGAAGAAAGTGCCCCTGCGCTGCTCAACAAGGTGTTCTTCCCGTTATCTTTCATTACGAAAGCGAGCGAGTTTATTTCACTCGTCAAATTCAGCAAAGCATATTCACGCTTTATAGCACATCAAGAGGAGGTCAGTTGACCCCCTCTTGATGTGCGGTCAAAAAGTCAATTAGTCAATTGGTCAATTCGTCAATTTCTGCATCATGGCTTCCAAGATGCTCAGGGCGCCTTCCATCGTTGTAACACCCTTGATGAGCAACGATTTCCTTTCTCCATCTCGCAGGGTGCATCCTCTGCCGTGAGAGGCTACATAGTTGAGGACTTTCTCGAAGGCGCGGCTCTGGAAGTAGGCGTCTTCGGGGGCGAAGTAGAGTATCATGCGTCCCATCTTGAGCACCACTTTTTCGATACCCAGGCGTTGGGCGTTCCACTTGATGGGCATGACGGTGAGCAGGGATTCGCCCACAGGGGGTATTTGTCCGAAGCGGTCGATGAGGCGTTTCTTGTAGTCTTCCAATTGCTTGGGTGTGGTGAGAGAGTCGAGTTCACGGTAGAGGCTCATGCGTTCGCCGCTGCTGGGCACATATTCCTCGGGGAAGAAGCCCTGGATGTCGCTTTCGATATTGGTTTCCGTCACAAACTTCTCACCGCTGATTCTACCCTCTTCATCCTTGTCCTCTTCGGCAAAGAGTTCGGTGAACTCGTTTTCCTTGAGTTCTTCTACTGCCTCATTCAGTATCTTCTGGTAGGTTTCATAGCCCAAATCGGTGATGAAGCCGCTCTGTTCTGCTCCTAACATGTTTCCGGCACCACGGATGTCGAGGTCTTGCATGGCGATGTGGATGCCACTGCCAAGGTCGCTGAAGTTCTCCACGGCTTGCAGACGGCGACGGGTCACATCGCTCAGGGCAACGAGTGGGGGAGCGATGAGATAGCAGAACGCCTTCTTGTTGCCTCGTCCCACACGTCCACGCATCTGATGAATGTCGGAGAGTCCGTAGTTCTGTGCGCTGTTGATGATGATGGTGTTGGCATTCGGCACGTCAATGCCATTCTCCACAATCGTGGTGGAGAGCATCACGTCGTAGTCGTAGTTCATGAAGTCGAGGATAATCTTCTCCAACTCCTGCGGATTCATCTGTCCATGCCCCACGCACACCCTTGCATCAGGCACATACTTATGAATCATCTCCTCCAACTCATGCAGATTGCTGATTTTGTTGTTGACGATGAACACCTGTCCGTTGCGGCTCATCTCGAAGTTGATGGCTTCGGCGAATATCTCGGGAGAGAAGGTGTGTATCTCTGTCTGGATAGGGTAGCGGTTGGGTGGAGGAGTTTGGATGATGGATAAATCTCTGGCTCCCAACAGCGAGAACTGGAGGGTGCGGGGAATGGGAGTTGCCGTCATGGTGAGGGTGTCCACATTCACTTTCATGGCTCTCAACTTCTCCTTGGTGGTCACGCCAAACTTCTGTTCCTCGTCGATGATGAGCAGACCCAAGTCCTTGAACTGCACTTGCTTGCCGATGAGTTTGTGGGTGCCAATGATGATGTCCACCTTGCCCTCTTTCAAATCGTCCAGCACCTGCTTCATGTCTTTGGCAGTGCGGGCACGGGTCAGGTATTCCACGCGGACGGGGAACTCTTTCAGTCGTGAGGAGAAAGTCTGGTAGTGCTGATATGCCAGTACTGTTGTAGGCACCATCACCGCCACTTGCTTGCCGTCGGTGGCAGCCTTGAATGCCGCACGTATCGCCACTTCGGTCTTGCCAAAGCCCACGTCGCCACACACCAGTCTGTCCATCGGACGTGGTTTCTCCATGTCTGCCTTCACGTCTTGTGTGGCTTTCAACTGGTCGGGGGTGTCTTCATATAGAAAACTTGCCTCGAACTCATGTTGCATGTAACTGTCCTTGCTGTAGGCAAATCCTTTCTCTTTCAGTCGGGCGGCATAGAGTTGGATGAGGTCACGGGCAATGTCCTTCACCTTCGTCTTCACGCGCTCCTTCATGCGCTCCCATGCACCACCGCCAATCCTGTTCAAACGGGGTGGCTCACCCTCTTTGCCCTTGTATTTCGACACTTTATGCAGGGAGTGGATGGAGACATACACCGTGTCCTCATTCTTGTAGGTGATCTTGATCATCTCCTGCATCACGTTGCCCTGTGGCACACGCACCAGTCCTCCGAAGCGTCCCACACCGTGGTCGATATGCACCACGTAGTCGCCAATCTCAAACTGCTGTATCTCCTTGAGTGTCAGTGCCACTTTACCCCGATGCGCCTTGTCACTCTTCAGGTTGTACTTGTGGAAACGGTCAAACAGTTGGTGGTCGGTAAAGTAACAGAGTTTCAATGTATGGTCAATGAAACCCTCGTGAATGGCTTTGTTGACAGGGGTGAAGTGAATCTTGTCCACCTCTGTCTGGGCTTGTTCCTCAAAGATATTCTGCAAACGGGCAATCTGCTTCTCGCTGTCCGAGAAGATGCAAATCTTGTAGCCCTCGTCCATCAGTCGGTGGAACTCCTGATTCGCCAAGTCAAAGTTCTTATGGAAGAGCGGTTGGGGAGAGGTGTTGAAATGGACGGCTTTCTCATCTGACGACACACTTTGTTTCATTTCCAGTTGCCTGAACTCCACAATCTGTCTCCTGAATGTCTCTTCATCAATGATGAACTGGGCAGCCAATGTCTCGGCATTCGTCTCTGCCTCAAACTGCGCTTGGCTCGAAAAGCCCTCCTCGTGTATCTGTGCTATCTTGTCGCACACATACACAAGGCTCTGTGTCACCATCAATGTGTCCTTGGGCAAGAACTCCAGGAACGAGATGTATTCCGTGTTTTCTGTCTTGATTTCAGGCACAATGGTCATCATCTCCACCTTCCCTTGACTCAACTGGCTCTGCACATCAAACGAACGGATGCTGTCCACTTCATCACCAAAGAAGTCAATACGGTAGGGCATATCTGACGAGAACGAATACACGTCCACGATGCTTCCTCTGATGGCGAATTGTCCAGGTTCATACACATAATCAGTCCTTTCGAATCCCAGTTCAAAGATGCGCTTCTCCAATTCGCTGATGTCGAACTCGTCACCCACCTTCACAGCCAACGTGTTCTCATCCAACTCCTTCTTCGACACCACACGTTCTGCCAAGGCATCGGGGTATGTGACGATAATAGCAGACCCCCTCTGCCCTGTGGGCATCTCCCCCTCTATGGGGAGACCATTCGGCTGGTTTTCTATTAGTTTCCCACTCTGTATAGTTCTCCCCATAGAGGGGGAGATGTCCGTTAGGACAGAGAGGGTCTTCATTCTCAATATCTCATTCCCTGCATCCTTTTGGTTGTACTTGATGGCTCTTTTGTACGACGACGGGAAGAACAGCACCCGTTCGTCACCCATCATTTGGGTCAAGTCATGGTACACATACCCTGCATCGTCCAAGTCATTCATCACCACCAGCATGTTCGGGCAGTTGCCCTTTCCACTCATGATGCTCGCCAATAGCAAAGTAGCCGACGAGCCACATAGCCCGTCAGCCCTCATTTGCTTTGCCTTGCCCTGCCTGATGCGCTTGGCAAGTTCCTTGGCATTCTCTGAGGATGCCAAGGCTAAAAGTACCTTACTTGTTTCCAAATGTCACCAAGTCGATTACGCTACGCCCATCATCATCTTGGGCTCATAGACCCTTGCAAACAGTTGCAAGAAAAACAGCGTGTCCTTCGAAGGACTCACCAACTTTTTCAGTTCGGCAATTTTGGATGTCTTGTTGTTGGATGGAGTAGAATCATTCATGGGCAACTTGCTTTTACGTTTTCTCTTTCTACTATCAATAACGAGCCGAAAAAGAGTTTATTATGCAAAGTCGCACATTTATTTTTATGCTTCTATTGCTCCTGCCTTGTCAAGTTCCAATTGTGCCATGATTTTCTTCTTGCACTTCTTGTGCATCCACACGCAGAAGAAGATGAGTCCTGCGATGATGGGGAGTACAAGGTAGTCGTTGATGCCGATGTTCATCACGATGGCGTCATAGATGCCATGTGCAATCACGGGCACTGCCCAGATGTTGATTTTGTTGAGGAACGAACGCTTCACGAAGTGGTACTGTGCATAGTAATAACCCATCAGCACCGCAAAGGCATAATGCCCTGGCACGGAGAAGATGGCTCTCATGATGCCCACTGTTGCCCAGTTGTCGTCCAACACCACATAGCCGATGTTCTCGATGGTGGCAAAGCCCAAGCCTACGCACACCGAATACACGATGCCGTCATAGTGCTCGTCGAAGTAGGGGTTCTTCCTCAGCACCAGCCACAATGCCAACAACTTGAAACTCTCCTCGGGAATGGATGCCACCAAGAACGCATCTGCGCAGTGGCTGATGAAGGACGTTGCCTGTCCTCCCTCTCCGAAGAGGAAATTGCTGACGACATTTTCTACGCAGATAATCGGGATGACCGTGGCTGCACCCAACAGAATGGCTTTCCAGATTTGTCCCTTCGGCTCTGGCTTCGCGTCTTTCTTAAAAATGTAAATCCAAAGAATGATGGCAGGCAAAATCGCTACTGCCATGGCAAAAATAAATGACATATCCTTTCTTCTTTTTCTTTATTTGAAAATCATCTGTGCAAACTGATAAATGCTCTCACGCCATACAGGCCATGTGTGACCGCCGGGGTACTCGTAGTAGTCGTACTTGATGCCGATTTCATCGAAACGACGGCGCATCTCCTTGCAGTTCTCATAGGCAATGTCTTCCTGACCACCCATCGAGAGCCACATCTTCTTGATGTTCTTGTTGTAGATATCTTTCTTCTCTCTCAGCACACCATAGTTCTTGTCGCTGTCGGCCGCTCCAGGACCACCATTGCTCTTGAACCAACCCGAACTGAAGATGCCCACGTAACTGACGAGGTCGGGACGTGCAACGAGGGTGTTCAGGGTGTGGATGCCACCCATCGACAGACCTGCCAATCCGCGATTCTCCATTCCCTTCTTGGCACGGAAATTCTTCTCCACAAAGGGGATGCCCTCCTGTGTCAGTTCGGCAGTGAAGTCACGTGTGTTGCCGTCAAGCATGACGATGATCATGGGCACAGCCTTGCCCTCTGCAATGAGGTTGTCGAGGATGATGTCGGTGAGTCCCTGCTGATTCCATCCACGCTCATCCTCACCACCACCATGCTGGAGGTACAGCACAGGATAGTCGCTCTTCTCTTGGTCATACATCGGTGGGGTATAGACGTACATGGTCTTCCACGCATTGTCCACGTGCGAGTAGTAGCGCTTGCGGTGTACGTCACCATGAGGCACGTCCTTGAAAGCGAAGCGGTCAGCCTTCGTGGCATCGTATGGAATCTCCAGACCGCTCGACATCATGCTGCAACCGTAGAACGACTCGCTGTTGGGGTCTGCCACCTGCACATCGTCAATATAGAGGAAATAATAGTGGAAACCTTCTGTCTGAGGGTCAGTGGTGCAAGTCCACACACCATCGTCACCCTTCTGCATGTCATAACGCTTGCCAAGGTCTATCTGCACCTTCTGGGCATTGGGAGCCTGAATGCGGAACACGACACGGTTATCGGGCAACACACGTGGATATTGCTTGCCACGGATGTTCCATAACGATGGTTTGCCTGGCAGGTCTTGTTGTGGACGGGCAGGACCGAACTGTGCGCTGGCAGTGAGTGACATAGCGCACAAAAGAATTGCTGATAACAAGTATTTCATGTCTTTGTTATTGATAAATGAATAAATAGTAGTTTTGATGATGCAAAGATACGATTATTTTTCTTACCTTTGCACACAAAGCGAGACAGAAATGATAGATTCGAGCATATTGCAGGGTAAGAAGGCGGCGTTTTTCACGTTGGGATGCAAACTCAACTTCGCCGAGACGAGCACCGTGGCACAGCAACTGGCACGCTATGGTGTGACGAAAACGGCGAAGGGCGAGGTGGCTGACATTGTGGTTGTCAACACGTGCAGCGTCACCGAGGTGGCTGACCACAAATGCCGACAAGCCATCCATCGCCTCGTCAAACAGCACCCTGGTGCCTTCGTGGTCGTCACGGGATGCTATGCCCAACTGAAACCGCAGGAAATCATCGCCACCGATGGCGTCGATTTGGTGCTGGGCAGCGAACAGAAAGCCAATCTCATCCCCGCCATCCTCAACGGCATGACCAACAACCCGCATGGTCTCCCTCCCCATGACGGGGGAGGGTCGGGGAGAGGGTCTTGGTCCTTTTCCCCTGCCTGTTCTCGTGGTGACCGCACCCGCTACTTCCTCAAGGTGCAGGACGGTTGCAACTATTTCTGCACCTACTGCACCATCCCTATGGCACGTGGACGCAGTCGCAACGGCTCCATCGCTTCCCTTGTCGAACAGGCACAGCAGGTGGCACAGGAGGGCGGTAAGGAAATCGTCATCACGGGCGTGAACATCGGCGATTTCGGACGCACCACGGGTGAAACCTTCTTCGACTTGGTCAAGGCACTCGATGGGGTGGAGGGCATCGAACGTTACCGCATCTCCAGCATCGAGCCCAACCTGCTCACCGACGACATCATCGACTTCTGTGCCCATTCCCGTGCCTTCATGCCTCACTTCCACATTCCCCTCCAGAGTGGATGTGACGAGGTGCTGAAACTCATGCACCGCAAGTACGATACCGCTCTCTTCGCTCACAAGATAGAGAAGATACGCACCGTCATGCCCGATGCCTTCATCGGTGTCGATGTTATCGTCGGCACCCGTGGCGAGACCTCCGAGTACTTCGAATGTGCCTACGACTTCATGCAGCGCATCGATGTCTCCCAATACCACGTCTTCTCCTATTCCGAACGGGCAGGCACCAAAGCCCTCGACATCCCTCATGTGGTCACACCGCAGGAGAAGCACGAGCGCAGTCAACGGGTTCTTGCCCTCTCGGCACAGAAGACCCACGACTTCTATGCCCGCTTCATCGGCACCACACGTCCCGTCCTCCTCGAACACGCCTCCCCACGCCGTCCCTTCATGAACGGTTTCTCCGACAATTACATCCGTGTCGAAGTCCCCAACCAACCCCACCTCGACAACCAGATCGTGCCCGTGAAATTGGGCGACTTCAACAAGGAAGGCGATGCCCTCATCGGAGAACTCTTCACTTCAAACTCCTGACCCCATGAAGAAACTTGCCATCGTCATATTGAACTGGAACGGTGCCGACATGATGCGCCAGTACCTGCCCTCCGTCATCAACAACAGCGTGGGTGATGTCATCGTTGCCGACAACGCCTCCACCGACGGCAGTGTGCAGATGCTCCTCCACGACTTTCCCTCCGTTCCCCTCATCGTCCTCGAACAGAACTACGGATTTGCCGAAGGCTACAACCGTGCCCTCGCCCAACTTCCCGACTACGAATACTACCTCCTCCTCAACTCCGATGTCGAGATACGCCAGAAGGATTGGGATGCACCCATGCTCAACTATATGGATGAACACCCCGACTGCGCTGCCTGCCAACCAAAACTCTTGGCACTCCGACCCCCAAAAACTGTCAACTCTCAACTGTCAACTGTCAACTATTACGAGTATGCCGGTGCTGCAGGAGGCTTCCTCGACAAGTACGGCTATCCCTTCTGTCGTGGACGTGTCTTCGACACCATCGAGCCCGATGAAGGGCAGTATGACGACATTGTTCCCTTGTTGTGGGGCACAGGTGCCGCCCTTCTGGTGCGTGCCACCGACTGGCGAGCCAGTGGAGGGCTCGACAGCCGTTTCTTCGCCCACATGGAAGAGATAGACCTCTGTTGGCGACTCCGCACCATGGGCAAGAGCATCGTCTGTGTCAGTGCCAGTTCCGCCTACCATCTCGGAGGAGCCACCCTCCATCAAGGCAACCCCCGCAAGACCTTCCTCAACTTCCGCAACAACCTCCTGATGCTCTACAAGAACCTGCCCGACCACGAACTTCGGAGCGTCATGCGCACCCGTCGCCTCCTCGACTGGCTCGCCGCCCTCCAGTTCCTCCTCAAAGGTGACGTGAAGAACTGCACTGCCGTCTTCAAAGCCCGCCGTGCTTTCGCCGAGATGCGTCCCGACTTCGACCCAGACCGTCGCCACATCCAGCAACTCCGCCAAAACGACCGTGTCCCCGAACGCACCCGCTTCTCCCTCCTTTGGCAATATTACGTCAAAGGCAAGAAAACCTTCACCGCACTGATGAATTAAGCCCGTTTTTTCGTGTGATAAAATAAGTCAGCACGAGCAACACCCCATAACACACCCAAGTCATCAACACGCTCGGTTGCCACTCGATGGTGGCAAAAGGAAGTGAAGAGAGGTATTCTACCACCTTGTTCATCGTCCCTGCCGTCCAATTGAGAATATCCGTGAGAAAATCATTCATGGGCTCGCACCATAGGAACATCCACCAAAGAATGCTTGTCCATATGAGGAAATAGACAAAAGGGAACACTACCAGATTGCTGAGGAGAGAGAGAAGGGTGATTTTTCCAAAATGATGCGCGATGAGCGGAGCCGTAAAGATGCTACATATAAAAGTAATCACCATGATACTCCAGAAGAAATGAATCAATCGGTTATGGGCCGGACATAATGTGATGATTTGTTGTGAATAAAGACTGATAGCACTAACTGCTATAAAAGACAATTGGAAGCCAATATCATTGAGATAAAAAGGATTGATGCACAGCATGATAAAAAAGGCGAGTGCACAGGAACTGAAGGATAGGTATTGATGAGAAAGCGATTGACAAAGTAAGAGGATAGTAAACATGATAGTCGCACGTACCAAGGATGGTGAAAACCCTGTAAGGAGAACATACCCCCATAGGGTGGCGATAATGAAAATGTTACTGATCCATCGCCAACGAAGGGGTAAGAAGTTCTTGAAGAAAAAGAATTGTATCATCAAAACAATGATGCCCACATGAAAACCAGAAAGGGCAAGAATATGACTGATGCCAGCATTGGTATAAGCATTGCGTGTGTCTTTGGGTAAATCAGTCTTGCGACCAATGGTCATGGCTTCGATGATACTGCCTGCTTCACCTTGAATACCATGATCATCGTAGATGTCGTGCAGTCGCTCTTGAAGGGCTTTGGCAGAAGTGAGGAGGGAGTGGGAGGATTGGCATGGTTGAACTTTCCATTGGTTATGTGGAGTATAGGCAGTAGCACTGATTCCTTGGTGGAAGAGGTATGTGTTGTAAGTCTTGAAAGTGTCATTCTCACAGAGGTCGGTGGCATTGAGTTGTTTGATGTTGGCAAGGATGGTATCGCCGATTTGTAGGGAGGAAAACGTGATGCTGTCTTGTTCAGGTACTTCCCAATTCTTCCCTATATATAATAGAATGTGTGTCCCATTTTCTTGTTGCAGTTTGAGTGCCCATGAATGTGTTTTTTCTTTTGGTTGTTCGACCAAAATGCCGTGACAGTGGGTGGGGTTGGTGGGGATACTGCTGGTGATGTGGTGATATTTGATGGTGTAGAGGGTCATGCCGAGGAGGAGGAAGAGGGGCATGGCGGTGATGCCGAAGATGCGGTCTTTGTAGGTGGTGGGGGAGGTGAGTGGAAAGAAGGTGAGGGCGAGAAGGGTGCTGCACAGGAGGAACAGCACGGTGATGTTCAGGTGACTGACAAAGCAATTCGCCCCGATCATGCCCAAGGTGAAGGGGATGATGAGGCGAAGTAGGGGTCTGTTCTGCCAGTTCATCAGAGGCTTTTCAGTTCTTTGATGCGCTGTTCGGGGTCGGTGGCTCCGAAGACGTAACTGCCGGCGACGAGGACATCGACGCCTGCGGCGACGAGGCGGGGGGCGGTGTCGTGGTTGACGCCTCCATCGACCTGGATGAGGGCGTGGCTGCCCGTCTTCTGGATGAGGGCTTTGAGACTGCGCACCTTGTCGATGGAGTGCTCGATGAATTTCTGTCCTCCGAATCCTGGGTTGACAGTCATGAGGAGCACCATGTCAACGTCCTGGATGATGTCGTCGAGCACACACACGGGGGTGTGGGGGTTGAGGGTGACTCCTGCCTTCATGCCTGCATCGTGTATCTGCTGGATGGTGCGGTGCAGATGGGGACAGGCTTCGTAGTGGACGTTCATCATGTAGGCGCCGAGGGCTTTGACTTGCTCGGTGAACTTGCCCGGATCGACGATCATCAGGTGGACGTCGAGGGGCTTCTGGCAAATCTTGGCGACGGACTCGAGCACGGGGAATCCGAAACTGATGTTGGGCACGAAGACGCCGTCCATGACGTCGAGGTGGAGCCAGTCGGCTTCACTGCGGTTGATCATGTCGATGTCTGCGGACAGGTTGGCAAAGTTGGCTGCCAAGAGGGAGGGAGATACTTGGGTCATTGTTATAGTTGACAGTTGAGAGTTGACAGTTGAAAGTTATTTGAGGGTGAAGGAGGTTTGTCCTATCATTTGCTGGTCACAGAAGAGGAAGAGTTTGTAGGTGCCTGCTTCGAGGAATTCGGCGACGTCGCTGTACATGGTGACGCGTTCTTCTTCGCCTGTGTAGTCGATGTATTTCTTTTCGGTGTATTCGAGTTGGGTGTTCTCGTAGGGGAAGGTGCCTTTCTTGCCCATGACGCTGTTGTCGGGCTTGAGGATGCGGGCGTAGAGGGTGCGCTGCCCGTTCTGGGCGGTGACGTTCTTGACGATGGTGAATCCGAAGGCGAGTTTCTTCACGTCCTTGACTTTTTTGGCGTCTTTGCTCTTCTTGTCTTTTGGGGTGACCCAGAAGGCGGTGGCGTCGAGTTGGGCGGCGATGTTGACCTTGTCCTTGAGTTCGTTGCGCTCGGTGGAGAGTTGCGTGTTGGCAGTGGAGAGTTGGGTGTTGAGCGTGGAGAGGTTGGTGTTCTCCTCATGGAGCGACTGGTTGATGCGGTTGAGGGAATCGACCTGCATGATGTAACTCTTGAGGACTTCGCGCAGGGAGGCGATTTCGGCTTTGAGCCGTTTGATTTCGGCTGCGTCGGTGGCTTTGGTGCGTTCGAGTTCCTCGAGGAGTTGCTGGGTGTGGCGACGCTCGTTCTCTATCTGTGCGATGAGGCTGTCGTTGCTGAGTTGGCTCTGGAGCATCTCGTACTGCACGTCGAAGTCGCGGTATTGGTTTGCCATCTCCTGCTTTTCGAGTTCGGCAAGTTCCTTGAGTTCTTCGTTCTCGTCGAGGAGGGGTTTGGTGAAGAACTGGTGATAGGTGAGCACTGCCGCGGCGATGGCGATGAGTGCCACAACCACACCGAGCACGATGAGCAGGGTGTTGCTTTTCTTTGCCTGTCTTTCTTCTGGTGTATTTGTCTGTTCGTCCATGTCTTTTTTTGAGACTTCTTCTTTATTCTTTGCAAAGATAAAGAATAATTATCAATTATCAATTGTCAATTATCAATTAAATTTAATATCGTCGTATTTTTTCCCGTTGGCTACGCCGAAAGTAGGCTGCACCTCGGAAAAACTCAAATATATTTGGTTTTTCTCTCGGTTTGCACTACCTTTGCAAAAAATAACAAAAAAGCATGTTGAAAAGAGTGATTACGCCACAGGAGGTGGCGATTGCGAAGCAAGATTTTGAGGAGTGCAGGAATGTGGTGGTGGTGTGCCACACGTCGCCTGACGGTGATGCGATTGGCTCGTCGCTGGGGCTGTATGAGTACCTGAGACGGAAGGGGAAGCAGGTGACGGTGATTGTGCCGAATTACTTTCCTGACTTCCTGCACTGGATGAAGGATGCGGATAAGATTGTGCGGTTTGACCGTCAGAAGACGGCTTCCTATACGGCGTTGAAGATGGCGGATCTGATTTGCTGTCTGGACTTCAACGATATGCGCCGCATCGACGAACTGGGTGTGGCTGTGGGCAGGATGCGTTGCAAACGGCTGTTGATTGACCACCACCTAGATCCTGACCGCAAGCAGTTCGGACATATCATCTCGCATCCTGAACTGAGCAGCACGAGTGAGTTGCTGTTCCGACTCCTGGATGCAATGGGGGAGACGAAGAACATCACGTTTGCGGGGGCGGAGGATCTGTATGCGGGCATCGCGACGGACACAGGTTTCCTGTCGTTCAACAGCAATGACCCTGACCTGTTCGTCATCATCAGCGAGTTGCTGAAGAAGGGCATCGACAAGGACCGCATCAACCGCAATTTCCAGAATAACTATTCGGCGGACCGACTGAAGTTCATCGGGTATGTGCTGTATGAGAAGTTGCAGGTG
>JBGUGM010000010.1:0-12983 GCA_045111535.1 Bacteroidaceae bacterium | reverse complement strand
GAATACATCGCATCGAAGGGCTTGAAGCAGTTGCATACGGCTGAAACTGAGAAATATGCACACGTGACCTTCTTCTTCAATGGTGGTCGTGAAGAGCCTTTCGCAGGGGAAGACCGCATCTTGGTGAACAGTCCTAAAGTGCCTACTTATGACATGAAGCCTGAGATGTCTGCTTACGAGGTGAAAGACAAACTCGTTGAAGCCATCAAAACCAACAAGTACGACTGGATTGTGGTGAACTTTGCTAATGGTGATATGGTGGGTCACACAGGTGTATATACAGCCATTGAAGCAGCCGTGAAAGCCATTGACCAGTGTGTAAATGAGGTGGTGGAAACTGCCAAGAAGATGGACTACGAAACCATCATCATCGCTGATCACGGTAATGCTGATAACGCTCTCAATTCAGATGGCACTCCCAACACAGCGCACTCACTTAACCCTGTTCCATTCATTTACGTAACAGAGAACAAGAACGCCACTGTCCAAAACGGCGTGTTGGCAGACGTGGCTCCTTCCATTCTCCACATTATGGGTCTGGAACAACCCAAGGAAATGACTGGTAAGTGCCTCATTAACGACTAAAATCATGCGTAAAATATCCTTTTTCCTGATGTTTGCCTTTTGTGCTCTCGTCACAAAGGCACAGTTCTATGGTCAAGTGGTTGATGCCAGCACAGGCGAACCCATCCCCTTTGCCACTGCCAAATATATCGGCACATCAGAAGGACGTGCATCCGACATTGACGGTAATTTCGTCCTTCCTATCCTCAACAACTACAATAAGTTTGAGGTGTCTTTCTTGGGCTATAAGCCTGTGACGGTCACTGTAAACCGCGCACAATCGGAGATTCACAGTACCATCAAACTCTATCCTGAGGATTTCCTGTTGAACGAAGTGGTGGTGAAGAAGTCGAAAATTAAATACTCGCGCAAGAACAATCCTGCTGTTGATTTGATGCGCAAGGTGATTGCCAACAAGAAACTGAGTGACATCAAGGAAAAGGACTTCTACCACTTCGACAAGTATGAGAAAAAAACCTTCTCTTATAACGATGTGGAGAAGAGTAGCCTCGCAGAGGTCTGCCCAGAAACAGGTAAATTGATTATCCCTATCATGGTTGATGAAACCAATTCGGAGGAGAACTACCGCAAGAGTCCTAAGACGGTAAAGACTACCATCAACGCCAAGCGCAGTGATGGTTTCCAATCGATGCTCTCGTCGGGTGAAATGCTCACTACCTATGTGAAGGACATCTTCACCGATGTAGACATCTACAAGGACAATGTGCGTCTGCTTCAGCACCCGTTCATCAGTCCTATCTCCACGAACGAGGCAATTGGCTTCTACCATTATTATATACAGGACACCATCATGGTAGAGGATGAGCGTTGCATCGATGTGGCTTTTTTGCCTAACAACACGCAGGACTTCGGTTTCTCGGGACACCTGTTCATCACGGACGACAACCTCAATCAAGTGAAGCGTGCCGTGCTGAACATCCCTAACAACTCTGGCGTGAACTTCGTCGAAAATCTGCTGGTTATCCAAGACTTTATGACCCTGCCCACAGGCGAACGTGTCATCAAAGTGGACGACATGGTGGTGGAATTGAGCGGTCTTTACGGTGCCATCAAGTTCCAATGCCAGCGCTATTCGTCTTACAGCAACTACAACTTCGCCCCCATCACCGACAAAAAAGCGTTCAAGTCACCACAGGTGGAACGTGTAATGGCAGATGCTGAGTTCAAGGATTCCACTTACTGGGCTTCTATCCGTCCGATTCCACTAACCAACACAGAAAGCAACCTCGGTAAATCCGTGGATAAAATCAACGAAGACTTGGGTGGCTTCTGGAAGTTCCTCCTCACGGCTGTAGTCGAGAACTCTGTTGAGTTGACTCCTAAGCCCAACAAGATTGACCTCATCCCGCTCAACTCCATCATCTCCCACAACGATATTGATGGTATGCGCTACCAACTTCCTATCCAAACTACCGCCAACCTATCCCCACACCTCTTCGTACGTGGTTATGGTGCTTACGGAGCCAAGGACAAGAAGTGGAAGTACAAGGCAGAAGTGGAGTACTCCTTCAATAAAAAGAAATACATGGCGCATGAGTTCCCACGTCGTAGCATCATTGCTTCTTATATGTATGATGACATGTCACCTGTAGATAAGTTTGCAGGTACGACAAAGGACAACGTCTATAGCTCGTTCAAGACCAGCAAGGTGGATCAGATGATGTATGTGAACGATATGAAACTGAAGTATCAGTACGAGACGGACAACCATATCACTTGGGCGGCAACTCTTGACCACTCGAAATTGACCCCAACAGGCAAACTCATCTATATGCGTAACGTGGACGAAACTTTGTTGTCCAACATTAAGACCAGCGACGTGAAGTTGAGTTTCCGTTATGCACCACGTGAGACCTTCATCAACAGTAAGCAGCAACGCCTGCCCATCAATAATGATGCACCTATCATCACGTTGGATCACACTATTGGTATGGATGGTTTCTTAGGTGGTCAATACAACTACAACATCACCGAAGCCACCATCTTCAAGAAATTCTGGTTGCCAGGTGCTTGTGGAAGCATCGAGACTTATCTGAAAGGTGGTGTGCAGTGGAACAAGGTGCCCTTCCCCATGCTCTTCACCCCACAGTCCAACCTTTCTTACTTCGTGCAGTTCAATAGCTGGTCATTCAACATGCTTCGCAATATGGAGTTCCTCAATGACCGTTATGTCTCCCTGCTTATCAACTGGAGCTTTGATGGTAAAATCCTCAATCGCATCCCATTGTTGAAGAAGATGAAATTGCGTGAATACATTGGTTTCAAAATGCTCTACGGTCACTTGACGGACAAAAACAATCCGTTCGTCAGCACCAACGACAATGACCTCTTCCGTTTCCCAACTCGCGATGGTAACTACACCTCCTTCGTCATGGGTGACAAACCCTACATGGAACTCTCTGTTGGTATCAGCAACATCTTCAAGGTACTCACCGTACAGTATGTTCGCCGACTCAATTACACCGACATGCCTGCTGTGCCAGGAGGCGACAAACTGAAAAAGAACGGTATTCGCTTTGCAGTAGACTTCAAGTTCTAATTTGCAACATAACCATATACAACAGAAAACAAAAGCGGAAAGGTATCACGTACCATTCCGCTTTTTTGAAACATTTGTATCAAATTTTGAAATCCGTGTTACATGAGTTATACTTCTTTAATAAGAAAATCCCGAACTTTGCCCCGATTACTGTTATCAAGAAAGTTTTACCAAAACTCAATTAATAATTTATCAACTTTTTTACTAATTAAAACTATTTGTTATGAGAAAAATCTACACTTTGCTTCTGGCATTGGTAGCCTCCATGACTGCTTTTGCTCAGAATCCTGACCCATCCAAATGGGAAAAGGGACAAAATGTGATTAAAGATCTCGGCATGGGAGACGTTGATCCATCTGAAATGTGGTCAATGAAAAACAATTTCCTGACGGGAGAGTCTGCCGGTGATTACGGTAATTACTGGAAAGGCGTAGGTCAAAAATTTTTCTTTGACTACATCGACAGAGAGCATGACGTTGACCAGAACTCTAACGGCGCTCACCTTTGGGAGGGGCACGAGGACGATGGTTGTACTTGTGCTGGTTTCTACGGAGACGGTCGTGTAGATGATGACAACCCTGATATGTATCAGGTGGTCAAAATCCCTGCTGGTTATTACACCATTAGAGTGCAAGGTTGTTATCGTGACGCTAGTGGTCAGCAAGCAGCTGCATGTATTGAAGCTTATCAAAAAGGGCAAAGCAAGAAGAACGCATGGGCTTACGTAGAGACTTTTGCTGACGAGGCAAGCGCACAAGCTGGCACAAATCCTCTCCGCACCTTCAAAACTGACATCCGCCACATTGGTTCTACTACAGAAACAGAAAGTTTGTGTAATTGGTCTCCAAACAGTGCAGATTGGAGAAACGATGCTTCCATTACAACCGTAAAGACTGTATGGGATCCAGATGAAGGGGCTTTCGTACAAGAAAAGTACACCTACTACTTCCCATGTAGTATTATTGGTGCAAGTTTCCACTTCAAAAAAGGTAATCTTTGGAACGAGTTCGACATTCTTCTCGACAAAGATACTTATGTACGTGTAGGTCTTCGCAAGACTGACTATGTTGTTGAGGACTGGTTAGCATTTGGCGAGTGGCAAATTATCTACAAAGACGGTTATACCACAGATGCTCAGGTGGCATTTGCTGAGACCGAGTATGCTAACGAAAGTACAGTACTTGAGCAATGGCAGGATCAATACACCAACGCAAAGTTTGATGGTTTCGAAAAATCTTTCACTCAGGCAATTGCTGATAAGATTGGCGACGAGCTTATGGATGCTAGCGTAAGTGCTGAATCTTTAGAGGGTGAAGAACTTTTGGACTTTATCAAAGATCTCAAACAAAGCAACCTTGATTATGAAGAGTTGTACCAGTATCTTGGTCACCTCTCATTTGTGCTCGCAAAATCTAAGACTCTGCTTGAAAGCACAGACTATCCAGGTAAGGCCGCATTCCAGAATGCATACGATGGCATCCTTGGTAAAATCAATGGTTGTACCCCAGCTGACTTTGAAGAAACTACTCCATACGACTTCTGTATGAAGTACTTCAACGAACTCGCAGATGCTCGTGGTGACTACCTCGACACCCAAGAGGCAGACGAGAATGGTGCAAAGGACTTCTCTGCTGTAATTAACCACCCATGGTTCGTAAACGATGGCGTTGAAATTGTCCAAGACGAAGCAGGTGAATATTCTATCAATGAAGAGACTTGGCTGAGTGCAGTCGGTGGTGGTGACGGTAGTTATGCCGGCAAGCTCAAATACACAGTGGATGAGCAGGAGCAGACCCGCACAGACATTGCTTCTGACGTTCAACTCATCCTGAACGATGAAAAGGTGAAGAACCAGTGGTTCCAGCGCATCATGTACGAAGGAAAGACCAATGGTCTCGAGATGTACTATGATGACCGTGGTCTCATCGGTGCTGCCGACACATGGCATGCAGGCAATTTTACTAGCGGTTCTATGGACGTTTGTCAGAACATCGTAGGTCTGCCTTCTGGTTACTACAGCCTGAAAGCCCTCATTCGTGGTTGGGGTAACGGTAATGGTGAATTCCACAACATCTTTATGGAAAACACTGCCGGTGACGTGATGAAGTCTCCTTTGGCGCAGGCTGGTGATGAAGGTTGGCAGGAAGTGACAACGGGTATCATCCACGTATCTGACAGACAACTCCTCATCGGTGGTCAGTCTGACTACAATGCACACTACACTGGTTTCCGTCTCCTCTTCTACGGTGAGGAACCTCCGGTGGACAACCTGATTAAGCAGGAGATTGAGGAAATCAAGACAGCTTCTGAGGCGCTTACATTCAAGGGGGACATCGCTTACGTAAACGAGCAGATTGCTAAGTGTAAGGCTCCATACACGATTGAGAACTTCGAGGAGTACAGAGGTTATCTGGACGATGCACGCAAGTATATCATTGCTGCTGGTAAGGAGTACAAGAACGATAAGACTCCTGATACTTACGGAAACATCAGCAACGAATATGGTAACGTTGCAGGTGTTGCCGACATCATTGCACCCGCTGTGGTGGCTGCAGCTGAACTTGGCGAAGGCGCAAAGGACACTTACAAAGATATCGCTGCTGCCAATGAACTGGCAGAGAAGTATGCTGACTATGTGAAGGTATATGCAGAGGCAAGCGGATTTGACGATGCATCCCTCAAGACCACGCTCAACGAGCAGAAGACAGCTCTTGCTGCTGCTGTAGCAGATACCAAGACACTCGATAAATACATCGCAAGTCTTGCTACACCTATGAGCATCAACAAGATGAAGGCTCTCGGTGCAGAGAACGCAACTGAAGCAGCTCCTGCTGATCTCACCTCTCTGCTTGTCAACCCAAGCTTCGATATGCATCAGGTGGACGGTGAATGGGTAGAAATCCTCAAAGTAGATGGTGAAATCTGGGAAAGAGGTTACGACGATGGTTGGCATGGACTCGACATCAACACGTATGATCAAACAATGCAGCTCTCTCGTGGACACTGTGAGCTCTGGAACTCTGGCACAGGTGAATTCTATCAGGAACTTGTTGGTATGCCAGCAGGTAAATACGAAATCAGTTGTTTGGCTGTTTACCGCGATGTCGATATTTCTGAAGAATCTGTAGCTACATTCGAAGCTGAAGGCGAGAGCCACAATGCAGAGATCTTCGCAAAGACTCAGTCAAATGAAGAATCTAACTATATTAAGTCTCAGGCAAGCCTCAAGGGTACTGCAGACAGCTTCACAGAAGTAGTAAGAGGATATGAAATCGATGAAGAAACCAATAAACCATATGTAACTAATGTTACTGTACTTGGCGATAAAGAAGATACTGAAAAGTATGGTCAATTGGTTACTGATTTGGAAGGTTGGACTCACGTTGCAGTAGATGCTGAGGACAGAAGCCCATTCGACAAGATCATCAACGGAAGCTACTATCCAAACTCTATGTACGGTATCTACCAGTGGTTCTTGAAATCTCCTGAGAAGGTTACAAACACTGTCACTATCGAGGTGAAGAATGGTGAAACACTCAGAATTGGTCTTCGCAAGCCATCTTCTACTTCCAACGACTGTCTTACTTTCGACGACTTCAAGATCAAGTACCTCTCTGGCGACACCTTTAAGGATGTTCTTACTGGCATTGAGGACGTAACTCCTGCTGAGATAACAAAGACAGGTGTTCGCTACAACACTGCTGGTCAGATTGTTGACGAGTTCTACAAGGGCGTTGTTATCATCGACGGCGTGAAGGTGATTCAATAATCTTATAGATTACCAATAAAGAAAGAGAGGGTGTGTCAAAATAGGCACATCCTCTTTTTTATATCGTAAAGTTTTCATACCTTTGCCCCAACAAACTAAACACCTAACAAATTCATATGAAAAAAATTCTTTCCTTACTTATGGCAACCACCTTGACCACCCTGACTGTCAAAGCACAGGTTACCACTCCAGATGCTGCATGGTGTGATGCCATCGAACAGGTATTGTCCGACCAGGGCGTGCAAGCCAACGTACGTAGCGACCTCAATGGCTCTCAGAAGGTGCTGCACGTCACCGTCGGCAATCATACCAACCGCTATGTGGTGCCTTCTGCTGCCAGTCAGCAAGACTACAGTTCACCTGTTTACATCATCGTAGATGCTTTCGACCATCCTGGGATCTCCTTCAGCCTCGGCAACATAGGACGTGGGAATGGACGCATGTGGATGGGTAGCCGAACAAGTTCCTACATGCCTGATGAGGTATTCAACCTACCTACGGATGTCGACGACCTCCAAGCCACCATCCGTACAGCGGTGAGCCGACCCGAGCGAGTCACTTTGATAGACGGAGAGTTCACCTCACAAGCCATCAACAGTGGTGTACCACTCCTCGTGATGAAAGGAACTATCATCACAGCACAAAGGGGTGAGAAATTCAAGCCTATGCCCGCTAATCAAAAACCTGCAGGTAGAACACCTCCACCCACCATTGACCGCACGATGGCATACGCTAAGGTGCATATAGAACTAACGAACTATCGTACAGGTGAAATCATCTGGGGCACCGACCTCAGCAAAGAAGATTATACCATCTCTTCGTATAGTGACCCGATGGAGTCTGTGCGTCAGCACATCGCCAGTTCTATTATCAATAAACTCACCTCGCTGTACCCCTCTGTTGCACCCCGCTCCAGTGTTTACGGCTCTGTCCTCTCACTGGCAGAGGCGAAAAAAGATAAGGCACAGAGCGTCCACATCAATCTTGGCACCTCCAACGAGGTACAGAGGGGTGACACGTTCACAGTCTATGAGAGCGTCAACATTTCCAACACAAGCGGTGCCACACCCATAGGCACCTTGACGGTTGAAGAGGTACAAGGTGCCACCCTTTCCCTCTGTAAGGTAAAAAAAGGAAACCGTGAGATTCTTTCTGCACTGCAGGCAGGAAAAACACTCACGGTTAGAAGCAGTTGGTAAGAAAGAGGCTACCTCTTTCTCATCTTCTGTCGCCCACCATTCTTTCTCTCTCGCTTAGGAGCCTTGCCAGTGTGCTTGACTCCTCTTTTTTGTGGCTGCTGAACGAAAGGTTCGTAGAAAACGGGAGAATTCGTGTAAAGGGAAGATTCGTGAGAGACAAGTTCGTAGTCAAGTTGCTTACGGAACAGGTCGGCATGTGCCACCTTGATGCGAATGGAGTCACCCAAAGAGAAACGATGATGGGTCTGGCGACCCACGAGGCAATAGTTGCGGTCATCGAAATCAAAAGCCTCATCACCTAAGAAGCGCACAGCTATCAATCCTTCGCAATGATTCTCATCAATCTCGGCATAAACACCAAACTCATTCACGCCACTGATATGGGCATCGAATTCCTGCCCAAGTTTGTCACTCATGAACTCCACCTGCTTGTACTTGGTGCTGGCACGTTCCGCACTGGCTGCCAACTGTTCCATCTGCGAGGAGTGTTCGCACAGGTTCTCGTATTTCTTCTGACTGGCACTCGCCCCACCCTGCTCGTAACGGGTCAACAGACGATGCACCATCAAGTCGGGATAACGACGAATCGGTGACGTGAAATGGGTGTAATACTTGAAGCCCAAACCATAGTGCCCTATATTATAAGTAGAATATACGGCTTTCTGCATGGCACGGAGTGATGCCATCTCAATGAGATTCTGCACCCTATTGCCTTGCACATCCTTGAGCAGTTTGTTCAGACTATGCGCTACATCCTCTTTCTTGCCTTGTGTCAGGAGTTGGAAACCAAAACGTGATGCCATACCTGCAAGGTTATCGAGTTTGTTAATGTCAGGCATATCATGGATACGATAAGGCAGCACTCTCGGTTTCTTTTCCAATCCAATGCTTTCTGCCACTTTTCTATTGGCGAGCAACATAAACTCCTCCACCAACTTGTTAGCATCCTTGGCATGTTTGAAATAGACACGGATAGGCTTTCCCTGCTCGTCTATTTCGAAACGTGGCTCCTCACGGTCAAAGTCAATGGAGCCCTCTTTGAAACGCTTGTCACGCAACTGATGTGCCATGCGGTTGAGGGTGATGAGCAAGTCAGCATATTTGCCCTGTCGATGGTCGGCAGGTACAGGTGTAACAGGAATCTTTGTCGGGTCAATCGGAGCAAGGTTGTCACGGAAAGCGTTGAGTTCCGTATCAGGCAACACTTCTTGTGCAGGAATGGGTTGTGTGGGTTGCACCTTTCCCTGGCGGATGAGTTCGCATTCACGTGCCTCACCATTCTGTTCGAGCAGATACTGCACCTCCTCATAGGTGTAGCGACGGCAACTCTTGATAACCGTATGCTTGATGCGGTGACTAAGCACCTCTGCCTCGTCATTCATCTCGAAAATGACGGAATAAGTCAATTTCTCCTCATTGGGACGAAGCGAGCAAAGCATATTGCAAAGGTGTTCGGGCAGCATCGGGATGGTTCTATCAACCAGATAGATGGAGGTGGCACGCTGTTGTGCCTCTTGATCAATGACCGAGCCTTCCAACACATAGTGACTCACATCTGCGATGTGTACACCCACTTCCCACAGTCCCTTCTTCAATTGTTTAATGGAGATGGCATCATCGAAGTCCTTGGCATCACGTGGGTCAATGGTAATAGTGAAGGTTTCGCGGAAGTCTTCACGTTGGGCAATTTCCTCTGGAGTGATACCAGCATCCAACTGATTGGCTGCTGCTTCCACCTTCTCTGGATATTTATAGGGCAAACCAAACTCAGCAAGGATGGCATGCATCTCAGTGTTGTTATCACCCTCAGTACCCAACACATCTATAACTTCACCAATAGGATTACGTGCATTTATGGGCCACTCCGTCACTTTCACCACCACTTTCTGCCCGTTCTTGGCACCTTTCAGTTTCTCCACAGGAATGACAATATCACTCTGCAAGATACCTGAAGGTACAGACAAAAACGCTACACTATGCTGTACATCCAAGGTGCCTACAAAGGGCTTCTCCCGACGTTTCACTATTTCAATCACCTCACCATGCAACTTGTGGTTACCATACTTCTTGGCATGAATGCCCACCTTGACCCGATCGCCAGGCAATGCATGGTGGGTATCCTCGTCATAGATAGAAATGCCCATGCCATCATCCGTATCCACATAGTTACGTCCTCCCGAAGTACGATTGAAAGTACCCTCCATCACATGCGCCGTGCCTCGATAGATGAAATAACCATCATGGTTCTTCACCATGTCCCCCGCTTCGAGCATCTCGTTCATGATATCCACGCACAGCATCCTCAATGGATGTTTTGTCAACCCCATCTCAGTGAACACATTCTTCAAGGCGAGTTGCCTACCTTGATTCTTGTGCAGATAGTCGCTCACCATTTCTCGCATTTCACGCTTGTTGATGCTGGACTTTACCAGCCTTGATTCTTTCTTAGACATAGTATCAGCCTTTTTATTTGGTTGCAAAGATAGTGAATTTAAATTAAAAGTCGTACCTTTGCAGTCAAAATTCATTCTGCATGAAGATTTTAGTTACAGGAGCAAGCGGTTTTATCGGGAGTTTTCTATGCGAAGAAGGGATGAAACGAGGCATGGAGACATGGGCTGGTATGAGAACGCATTCCAGTCACCGATGGCTGACAGACAAGCGGTTGAAGTTCGCCACACTTGACATGACCGATGCAGAACGTTTGAAAGAACAACTTGCTGGATATAAGGAGCAAATTGGCAAGTGGAATGTCATCATCCATGCTGCCGGTGCAACGAAATGTTTGAAACGGGAAGATTTTGACCTGCACAACTTCCAATGCACGAAGAATTTGGTGAACACACTCCAAGACTTGGACATGATGCCTGAGCAATTCCTCTATGTGAGTAGCCTCAGTGTCTTAGGTCCTATCCGTGAAGAACAGAACGCAGATGGCACCTACAACGACATGGTGGCTTCAGACATACCCAAACCCAATACTGCGTATGGGGAAAGCAAGGTGAAGAGCGAAGATTTTTTGAGAGGCATTCAGGGTATCACCATCTTCCGTCCTACAGGTGTATATGGTCCTCGCGAGAAAGATTATTTCATGATGGCGAAAAGCATCAAACAGCACATCGATTTTGCTGTGGGGTACAAAAAACAGATTATTACGTTCGTGTATGTGCGTGACCTCGTTGGCGCCATCTTTGCTTCCATCGGTAAGGCTAATGTAGCCAACGGGAAAACCTATCTCGTTAGCGATGGACACAATTACGATAGCCGTGCATTCAGTGACCTCATCCAGAAGGAGTTAGGCGTAAAGCACGTGCTCCACATCAAGGCACCATTGTGGTTGTTGTGGCTCATCAGTATGGTGGCAGAGGGCTTTTCGAAGGTCACCCATAAGCCCAGCACGTTGAATGGCGACAAATACCGCATCATGTGCCAACGCAACTGGCAATGCGACATCTCGCCATTGAAAGAAGACCTCGGTTTCGTACCTGAATGGCCCTTGGAAAGAGGTGTGAAGGAATGTATGGATTGGTATAAAGATAATAAGTGGATATAAGAAAATGACGCTGAAAGAATACTTCAAGAGAAATGACGAAAAGGGACTCTTGAGCATGGAAAGCCTCACGCTGATTTACATGCTCTTCACCACCGTCTTGATAGGCATATACTGGAAGAAACTGCCTGACCCCACAGGTATGATTGTCACCCGACTCTGCATGCTGGCGGGCATAGGTGCTCTTTATGGACTTTACCGTTGGTACCCTTGCCGTGCCTTGCGCATTCTTCGCATTGCACCTCCCATGCTAGGTCTCATCTCTTGGTATCCTGAGACTTACGACTTCTGTAGCCAATTTCCTTACTTGGATCACATCTTCGCCCAGATAGACCAGAATTTGTTTGGTTGCCAACCTGCCCTGGAGTTCAGCAGAATAGTGACCAGCACCTTCTGGAGCGAAGCCTTCAATATGGGTTATTATGCCTATTTCTACATGATGGCGACAACCATTGTCTTCTATCAGTTGTGTCGCTATCCACAGGCTAATCGCGCTGGTTTCATCTTCCTTGGCTCTTTTTTCATCTATTATGTCATCTACGAGTTCCTGCCTGTGGCGGGACCACAATATTATTTTTTGGCAATAGGAACAGAGAATGCTGCTGCGGGGGTCTTCCCTGACGTAGGCTATTATTTCCAGACCCACACTGAAATGATGAACCCAGAAGTGAAAGGTGTGTTCAGTCAACTGGTACATTGGGCACATGAGGCTGGTGAACGTCCCACCGCTGCTTTCCCAAGCAGTCATGTAGGCATGAGCACCGTGACAATGCTCTTAGCATGGAAAGCAAAGAACAAGTGGCTTTTCTGGCTGATGATGCCACTCTACCTGCTATTGTGCGCTGCTACGGTTTACATACAGGCGCACTACCTCATCGACTCCATCTTCGGATTCCTCACCGCATTGTTATTCTTTTGGTTAACAAGTAAAGTTTATGACAATTATTTATCCAAGTCCCATATTTGGTCCCGTGCATAGTCGCCGTCTCGGCGTATCACTGGGTATTAACCTCTTACCAGGCGACGGCAAGTGCTGCTCGTTCGACTGTATCTATTGTGAATGCGGTTTCAACCACGATTTCGTGCCTAAGCAAAAGATGCCGACACGGGAGGAAATACGCCAAGCCCTTGAAGCCCAACTCATCAAGATGAAGGCAGAAGGACCTACGCCCGATGTGTTCACGTTTGCAGGTAATGGTGAGCCCACCCTCCATCCGCACTTTCCTGAAATTATGGAGGACACGCTTGCCCTGCGTGACCTCTACTTTCCTAACGCCAAGGTGAGCGTCTTGACCAATGGCACCCTAATCCTGCGTCAGCCCGTGTTTAATGCTCTTTGCA
>JBGUGM010000009.1:0-2458 GCA_045111535.1 Bacteroidaceae bacterium | reverse complement strand
TGTGTGGTGGGCGCCTGAAACTCCGAGAAGAGTTTTTCCTTGTTATTAGCCATAAAATATCAATTAAAGTGTTGTAGTGTTTTCACTTCTGTATTTCCCATGCGCATAGGTGCACACGCGAAAGAGCCCACAAAGGTACGCATTTTTTCTGTATGCCACAAAGGAAAACAAGAAATTTTCTTCTTTTCTTCCCTTTTTATACCATGCTATTGAGGTCATTTTGCTTTGCCGAGTAATCAACCATTAGCGTCCTCAAGGAATGTGAGAGGATTTTACTGCGGTTCCACATGCACGACGACGTGCGTCTGGGCACCATAGTACTGTCTGAGCAGTTCCTCCACCTCTGAAGCCTTGTCATGGGCTTCGTGCAGGGAGATGGTGCCATCCATGAGGATGTGGAGTTCAATGGCATAGTGGTTGCCAATGCGACGGGTGCGCAAGTCGTGTGGCTCCACGACACCTGGCACGGAAGCGGCAAGTTGCAATATCTCTGCTTCCACTTCATCGGGTAGGGATTGCTCCATAAGGTCACCAATGCCGCGTCGCAGAAGGTCAATGCTCACTTTGACAATGAAGAGCCCCACGATGAGGGATGCCACAGGGTCGAGCACCGTCCAGCGTTGACCTAAGAAGATGGCGCCACCAATGCCGATAGCAGTGCCAATGGACGAGAGCGCATCGCTGCGATGATGCCATGCATTGGCTTCAACAGCCTGTGACTGCAGTTGGCGTGCCTTGACCATTGAGTAGTGATAGACACCCTCTTTCAACACGATGGATAGTAAAGCTGCCCAGAGTGCCAACATGCCAGGAGCCTCCAACTGTGCGCCATTCACCCATGCTGTAATCTTCATTACGCCGCTATAGAGAATGCCGAGCGCCACAGCGAGCAGTGCCATCCCGATGATGGTCATCGCCAATGTCTCGTACTTGCCATGTCCATAGTCGTGCGACTTGTCCTTAGGCTTCCCGCTGATACGCACGAACACAAGCACAATGACATCTGTCACGAAGTCGCTTAACGAATGCACGGCATCTGCCACCATCGCCGAACTATGTCCCGCGATTCCAGCCACGAATTTGAAGAGCAGTAGCACCACGTTTACCGCTCCGCCTACCAGTGTTACCCGATAGATGCCACGTTCCCTATGACTGTCTATGTTCAAATTCTTATCACTTTCCATCTTGTTGTCGTTTTCAGTAAAATTTGCTTACAAAAGTACGAGAAAGGGTTCAAATGCGCAAGGATTTTAATGGATGGGTTTGTTGTCTCAGCAGCAAATCTTTTACGGTACAAAGGTACGAAAAAGTAAGGACGTGACAAAGAAAAAACAAGATTTTTTTGTGTTTTCATGAAAAAAATTGAATGGCTCGGCACACCCCCAAAAAACGTGAATTGTGAATTGTGAATCGTGAATTTGTGAATTCTGTTTGGTGGCTTGGGGGATGTTTATAGGGGGAGGAAAAGTAATAAATATATATTATAATATATATTTATTATTATATATTTATTATGCTCGCGCACCTGTACACACGAAATTCCAAAATTCACAAATTCACAATTCACACTTTTGTGGCTTCCCTTCTCCAATAAAGGGGACATAGCAAGTGCTTCATGTTGGCTTGCCCGTAGACTCATACCCTGAGTCCCCCACAAAGACCTGCGCATGTTGCCCGCAACGACACTCTTACTTTGCCCGTAAACGCATTTATGCTCTGCCCGCAACGACACCAACGCTTGTGGGGGACTGTTATGAAAAGAGGCGAAATCCGCACCAGTGCGGATAAAATGAGTTTTTTCCGCACAAACTTACAACCGCTATCTTTATGTCGTAACTTTGCAGCGGATTAGGATTACAGCAGCAAAAATTTTACAATCGTTCTTTGAGTTACTGATACAGATTTTCGAGGAAAATGCTACGACGAAGAGGTAATCATGCCTGTGGAAGAGTTGTAATGACGAGAGAAAGAAAAAGGGCACCCGATGTTCTCGGATGCCCCTGGGTTGAGATGATATAAGTTCTTTTCTTGGCTATTGCCGAAGAAACTTACGCATGGTTGTCGCCGAAAACGCCACGCATTATTCAGCAGAGTAGTCAATCTTGCTCATGCGCACGTAAGTAGCGTAGCGGTGCTGTGCTGCCTTCTTGGCTGCGTCGAAGAGCTCCTGAGCCTCGTTTGGACATACCTTCTTGAGAGAGAGGTAACGTACCTCGCCGTCGAGGAATGCCTGGAAGTTGTCCCAGTTTGGAGCCTTAGAGTCGAGCTGGAATGGGTTCTTGCCTTCCTCTGCGAGACGTGGGTCGAAACGCCAGAGGTGCCAGTAACCGCACTCAACTGCCTTAGCCTCTTCTGCTTGTGACTTGCCCATGCCGCCCTTAGCCTTGAGGCCGTGGTTGATACATGGAGCGTAAGCGATGACGAGTGATGGACCTGGATATGCCTCTGCCTCGCGGAG
>JBGUGM010000008.1:0-2743 GCA_045111535.1 Bacteroidaceae bacterium | reverse complement strand
CTCGATGCCACTTACGGCATAGTAAAACTCACACTCGATGAATACGGAATTTAATGTTTAACTCTAAAAACGTGTAAGTATGATATTCTCAATGATCCATCTGGTGCTTATCTCCGTGATAATCCTTGCACCTTGGTTCCTTTACAAGAACCCGTCGCGTCGGATGATACTGTTCTATCAGCGGATGTCCTACAGTACCCATTGCCGACTGTTCTATGGCAAGATTCTGCTGCTGACACTCATCCTTTTCCACTTCGTCTGTTACTGGATGAAGCCAGGAGAATATGGAGTGATGCTGTCCACTGTTATGGTGTTTTATCTTTTCTCGGCAAAACGTACTCTCTCACTGATCAATGGCATACGAAACAGCCGTGGGGTCATGGTGTTTGTCTTCACAATAGCACTGGCACTATTGTTCACACCTCACATGTACAGTCTCGGTGTGACTTTGGGCTACATTCTTCTGGCAGTAGGCTTCTATCCTTCAAGTCTGCTGGAGGGTGAGAAACCATCCCATAAGGAGTTTGCCACCTATCAGGAATTTCAGGATGACATTATTCGGAACTACTACTTATAGCACCACTCAAAGTGGACACTCGGTGATTTAATCAACGTCTGCTTCAGGCAGACAAGTATTCACAACAAAAGGATTGTAAATGGATAACAAGAATGTAACTTTGTATGGAATGGAGAATGACATGGCTCTTCTCCAATTCCTTCGCTCTAAGAATACAGAACGATTCACCAAGCTCGATGCCTTCTGCTATTTGATTGGCAAAATGTCTGGACAAGGTAAGGCACATAAAGGCGATTCTTCAAAAGATATTTCACCACTTTGTCATGGTGAATTCACAGGTTCAATCTCGGAGCTTGCCAATGATTGGCATTGGCACCGCGCTACGGTACGCTCATTCCTCGATGGACTGGAAAGCCTTGGTGTCATCAAGCGAGAACTCCAAGGGCGTGACTATACCTTCATATTGCGCACCCACACCAGTCTTTCTATTCCAATCATCACTTACGACACAGTGCTTGAAGTTGCTTACCTTCTTCTCCAACACTGGGACGAATACAATCTGTCTCCTAAGTTCCTGGCTGCTTATTTTGAAGCATACGACGGAACTATAAATGAAGAAGATGATTGTGGTGATCCCGACTGGAACAGGGAAGACCATAATGCAAAAATCGTCTTAGAATGTTTCTCTCATCTGGAATTTTCGGTCATCTTTAACCTACGATCCGATGACTCTCTTGTCCAGATGGTTGCATCCACTTTCAAAGGTGCAGGTCAATGGTCATGGACAAAATGGATGCAAGCTTTGATGTATATGGACTTTGTTCTGATAGGAGAAGATTTCCCAGATATTGATAAGTCTGATGAAGACTCATACAAGCACAATGCTTTTGTCTGTGACTTCTCAAAGCAGGACATGCGTCTGCTACGTGAACTGTTCTACAAGTTGAAGAAGATGGAGAAAAATGATTCCGAGCAAACGGACTCAAACCACACTTCTTCTTTCCTTACTTCTCAGGATAACGAATGATGCTTTTAATCTGTAAACAGTCTTTTGCTTTTTTCATGTAGTCCGGGAGCAAGCCCGGAGGCTGACCGAAATGTTAGCACGAAGGGCTTGCCCTTATCGGGGCACCAGGCTTGCCTGTTGTCCACTCAACGAAAGGGAGGGGTAGCCTAATACCCCTCGACCTAAAAGGACGAGGGAGAGGTGTCCAGATGAATTAGCAAGCTAAGGACACAGATAGTAACAAAAACAACCATACGAAGCGTATGAATGGAGCTAAACAGGTAATTGATTTCCGTGCCTCTAAAGGCTTTACGGTATCGCAGAGCAACGAGCATCTACGAGTCTATTCAGACAAGACACTGAAACATGCTCTTTCCATAGGCAACTATGATTTGACTCGTGAGCATCTGAATTTCGAGATAACCAAAGGAGGCAAAATACAGCCAGTCGATAAGACCAGGAGCATCCCAGAGCGAATCGCAGCAAATCTTGCAGCTCGTGGTATCAAGGATCCGAATGAAGGGCTTGAAGAACCTCGGTTCCGAACAGTGGTGAATTTCATCCTTGGAGGAAGCCGTGAGCGAATGCTTGAAATCGCTTTCGGTGACCAGAAGGTGAACCTGGCAAAAGGTGCTGATAATTCACACCTGAAACGTAGCAAGGACATTGAACAATGGGCGAAGGATATGTACTACTTCGTCAGTGACAGATGGGGTGAGGAAAACATTGCAGCTTTCGTCGTTCACTTGGACGAAATGAATCCTCATGTGCATCTTACTCTTCTGCCTATAGATGAGAATGGTCACTTCGCCTACAAGAAGATTTTCGCAGGAAATGACAAGTTTGAGTTCAAGGCAAGGACACTGGCCATGCATGATGCTTTTGCCAAGGTGAATGAGAAATGGGGCCTCTATCGTGGCACAAGCATCACTGAGACTGGAGCCCGACACCGCTCAACGGAAGAGTACCGCCGTTTGCTCGATGAGGAGTGTGTCACACTGGAAGACAAGATAGAGAACCATCGTAAGGTGCTGTCAGGTCTTCAACAGGAAATTTCACTGGCAGAACGTCGCGTGAAAGGTCTCACCTCAATGGTGCTCAATCTTGAAAAGGACAAGGAATCAGTTGAGAGAGAACTGGATAGTCTGGCATCTGCTGTTTTGGATAATGCTGATGGCAAGCTTTCCAATGAAGATAAGATAGCTGCTCTTCACAGACAA
>JBGUGM010000007.1:0-12735 GCA_045111535.1 Bacteroidaceae bacterium | reverse complement strand
CTTGTCTTCGCCCTGTGGATAGCCCTTCAACCCCAATATTTCGTCACTTTATTCCCCATGCTGTTGATACCTACATCTATCCTTTTCGGACACTTCTTCACTCTCACCCATACCCGATTCACCCACATCTACTGCATCCTTCTGATGGTGCTGGCAGTCGCGGTGCTGGTGGTGCAATTCCTAACTCCCGATTCTCTAAACTTTAACCTCTAAATTTTAACCTTTACAACATTGGACTCATTCAACCAGTTTTTCATAGAATACGGCTATTGGGGCATGGCAATGGCATCTTTCTTGGCAGGCACCTTTGTCCCTTTCAGTTCCGAGGTGGTCATGGGCACCCTCCTTGCCACTACAGGCATGGATCCAGTCCTCACCATTCTCAGCGGCACCATCGGAAATGTGCTCGGCTCCCTCTTCAACTACTTCATCGGACGTATTGGCAGCATCGAGCAGATATCCCACTGGATGCACATCAAGGAACGTCGTTTGCGCAAGACCCGTGACTATGTAGAAAAGCGAGGTTCATGGATAGCCGCCTTTTCTTTCCTTCCCATCTTCGGCACGGCTATATCCATCTCCCTCGGCATCCTGCGTGCTAACGTATGGGGCGTCATTTTCTGGTCATTTATAGGCAAACTCCTTCGCTACATCATCTTTATGCTCCCCATCATCAGTTGGCGATAAATGAAGCCTTCACTTACCGCTATTTCTCTCCCAGAACACTCCTTCAGCGTAGCCTTGGATGCTCTTGTCATGGTCAGCCAGTAAGAGGCGTTTTGCAGCCAGGAGACAGTAGTCAAGGTTCAGTTCCACGCCACAAAATTTACGATGTAGTTTCTTGGCAACCACAGTAGTAGTACCACTGCCTAAGAAGGGGTCGAAAACCATATCGCCTTCTTTGGAGGAGGCAAGAATTAATTTAGCAATGAGTTTTTCAGGTTTCTGGGTGGGATGCTCAGTGTTCTCGGGCATAGACCAAAAAGGCACGGAGATGTCATCCCAGAAGTTGCTGGGACAGGTAGTACGGAAACGCCCTTCAGCAGTTTCTTCCCAGTCTTTGGGTTGTCCGTTTTGCCGATAGGGAGCAAGCACACGCCGACGCTGTTTCACGGCATCAAGGTTGAAATAGTAGGCATTGGGATTTTTGACAGCAAACCAGATATCCTCCATTGAGTTCTTCCAATTCTGAGAAGCCCCCCTTCCCTTCTCGCGTTGCCATGTGATGCGATTGAGAATAGTGAGCCGTTCTTCTATCACCCGTTGCATGGAAGATGAACAACGCCAATCGCCACACATATAGAGAGATCCATTAGGAGCCAGTTTGTCACATAGAGGATGAAACCAACTACGGAGGTATTTCTCGTATTCTTCCGAAGAAAGAGGGGTGAACTTGTTTCCTCCAAAATCACGAGACAAATTGTAGGGTGGATCAACGATGATGAGATTCGCAAAATCATCAGGCAACGTGGGGAGCACCTCAAGAATATCTCCATGAATGAGTGACTTTCCGTCAACCATCCGCATGAGATTATCACGCTCACTCTCTTCCAATCGCAATGTCCTGTTATTCTTTGCTGTCATGGGGACAAAGGTAAGGATTTTTAATGAGGAATGAGGAATGAGGAATGAGGAATTGTTATTTTTTCAACGAAAAAACACTCTGGATAGCAAATAATTCCTAATTCCTAATTCCTAATTCCTAATTCTTCATTATCTTTGCAACGTCAATAATTGTTCACTATGACAAAGAAATACGATTTTCTCATTATCGGCTCAGGTGTGGCTGGTATGAGTTATGCCCTGAAGGTGGCTGAGGCAAAGAAAGGTAAGATTGCCATCATTTGCAAGACTACCCTCGAAGAGGCGAACACAGCGAAGGCGCAAGGAGGTATTGCGTCAGTGACAAACCTGCTGGTAGATAACTTCGAAAAGCACATTGAAGATACCATGATTGCTGGTGACTGGATCAGTGACCCTGAAGCAGTGAAGCAAGTGGTCATGGGTGGTCCACAAGGCATCAAAGACCTCGTCAGATGGGGTGTGAACTTCGACAAGAAAGAAGATGGCTCGTTTGATCTGCACCGTGAGGGTGGTCACTCCGAGTTCCGTATCTTGCACCATGCCGACGATACAGGTGCAGAGATTCAACGTGGATTGATTGCGGCAGTGAAGAATCATCCTGACATCGAAGTGCTTGAACATCATTTTGCAGTGGAGATTATCACACAGCACCACATGGGTATTCGTGTGACCCGTCGCACCCCCGACATTGAGTGTTTCGGTGCGTATGTGCTGAATCCCAAGACGGGCAAGATTGACACCTATCTGTCGAAGGTAACGCTCATGGCAACAGGTGGTACGGGTGCCATCTATGCAACGACCTCCAACCCAAACATCGCTACGGGTGACGGTATTGCTATGGTGTATCGTGCCAAGGGAAAAGTGAAGGACATGGAATTTGTGCAGTTCCACCCTACAGTGCTGTTCAATCCTGCCGAGACCCATCCTGCTTACCTTATCACCGAAGCAATGCGTGGTTATGGTGGCATTCTTCGTCTGCCTGATGGTAAGGAGTTTATGCAAAAATATGACGAACGCCTCTCATTGGCTCCTCGTGATATCGTAGCACGTGCTATCGATAATGAGATGAAGATTCATGCCCTTGACCACGTCTGTCTTGACGTGACCCACAAAGATCCAGAAGAGACCAAGCATCATTTCCCCAATATCTATGCGAAGTGCCTCTCTATCGGCATCGATATCACCAAGGAGTACATCCCTGTGGCACCATCGGCTCACTACATGTGTGGTGGCATTCAGGTGGATTTGGATGGACGGTCAAGCATCAAACGCCTTTATGCCGTGGGCGAATGTTCTTGTACAGGATTGCATGGTGGTAACCGTTTGGCTTCCAACTCATTGATAGAGGCTGTGGTCTATGCAAATGCGGCTGCCAAGAATTCGTTGGAGGTGGTGGATCAGTATGAGTTCAACGAAAAGATTCCTGCATGGAACGATGAGGGCACAATGACGAACGAGGAGAAGGTGCTCATTGCACAGGACGTGAAGGAAGTGGGACAGATTATGTCCACCTATGTGGGCATTGTGCGCTCCGACCTACGTCTGCATCGTGCTTGGGAACGTCTTGATTTGCTCTACGAAGAGACCGAACACCTTTTCAAGCGTGTCAAGCCTACCCGTGATATCTGCGAACTCCGCAACATGATTAACGTGGGTTATCTCATCACGCGTCAAGCCCTCGAACGCAAAGAAAGCCGCGGACTCCACTACACGGTGGACTATGCGAAGCATGCGTTGGACAAGAAATAAAAACAACAGATTACACGGATTAAACAGATATATAATGAAAAAGATACTTTCACTCTTAATTTTTAGTTTTTCGCTTTTGGTTTCCGTACAGGCACAAGACATGACCCTACCGATGGATCCTGCTGTGCGCAAAGGGGTGTTACCCAACGGACTGACATATTATTTGCGTCATAACGAGTGGCCTGAGAAACGTGCTTTCTTCTATATCGCACAAAAAGTAGGCTCCATTCAGGAAGAGGAAGACCAGCGCGGTTTGGCGCATTTCCTTGAGCACATGTGCTTCAATGGCACCACCAACTTCCCAGGTGACCATTTGAAGAAATACCTCGAGACCATTGGGGTGAAGTTCGGTGAAAACCTGAATGCCTACACCTCGTTCGATGAAACTGTTTACAACATCGACAATGTGAATGTGGAGACGGCTGGAGCCATCGATTCTTGTCTGCTGATTCTTCACGACTGGAGCCATGACCTCTTGCTCGAGGATAAGGAGATAGACAAAGAGCGTGGCGTTATCAACGAGGAATGGCGTTCGAGAAGTTCTGCCATGATGCGTATGTACGAAAAGGCATTGCCAGTCATGTATCCTGACAGCAAGTATGGCAATCGTCTGCCTATTGGTACAATGGACATCGTGATGAACTTTCCATACGAAGCCCTGCGTAGTTACTACAGAAAGTGGTATCGCCCAGATTTGCAGGCTATTGTCAT
Organism: Bacteroidaceae bacterium; assembly: GCA_045111535.1. Taxonomy (GTDB): domain Bacteria; phylum Bacteroidota; class Bacteroidia; order Bacteroidales; family Bacteroidaceae; genus Minthosoma. The sequence continues at coordinate 8,691 of JBGUGM010000007.1, read as the reverse complement.
TGTTGGCGACTTCGATGTCGACGAGATGGAACAGAAGATACAGAAGGTGTTTGCCGACATCCAGCCAGCGGCTCCTGATGCTGCCAAGTTCGAGTACTATCCCGTGCCCGACAATGCCGAGCCAATCGTCTCCATCAACAAAGACAAAGAACAGCGTAACAACTCCATCAACTTCATGTGGAAGACTGAAGCCTACCCACGTGAGATGAAGAACAGCATTCCCTATTTTATCTTCAGCATTACAGCCAACGCGATGTCAAGCATGTTTAGCGAGCGCATCCGCGACATCCTCCAAAAAGAGAACGCACCATTCTTAGGTGCTAACTTCGGCTATAGCGAGTTCTTTGTTTCCAAGACCAAGGAGGCTTACAGCGCCAGCGTCACTTGCGAGGACAACAAGTATGAGGAAGGCGTCAAGGCACTGTACCGTGAAATCCTTCGTGTGAAGAAATATGGCTATACCGCTGCTGAATATGAGCGATACAAGTCCAGAATTCTCTCCTCACTCGAGAGTGCCTACCTCCATCGCGACAAGGTACAGAGTGGCAACTACGTGAACGAGTGTGTACGCCACTTCCTCGACAACGAGCCAATGACAGGCATTGAGTGGGAATACAACGCCATGAACCAGTTGATTCCAGCCACCACCGTGGAGATGGTCAACCAGTTCGTCCAGCAGAAACCAGACGGCAACTTCGTCGTGGCGATGTTTGCTGCCGACAAGGAAGACAATATCTTGCCCACCCAAGAAGACCTCTTTAGATGGATGGCAGAAGTGGAAGGTGAGAATATCGAACCTTTGAAGGAAGAGGTGAACGATGAACCTCTCATTGCCAAGATTCCAAAACCAGGCAAGGTGAAGAAGATAGAGGATGATAAGTATGATGCCAAACTCATCACCCTCAGTAACGGTATCAAGGTGCATGTGAAGAAGACCAACTTCTCACCCAATCAGATTAGCATGAGTGGACATAGCTGGGGTGGCACCTCTCTCTATAGCATGGACGAATACGACCAAACCGACAATGTTGATTGGGTGAGTGTGGGTGGCTGGGGCAATTTCAGCACCACTGAACTCAGCAAGAAGTTGGCAGGCAAGCAGGCTTCGGCCAATACCTATGTGAGCACAGAAAGTGAGGGTGTCTCAGCCTCTTGTGTGAAGAAGGACTTTGAGACCATGCTACAACTTACCTATCTCCATTTCACGGCACCACGTAAGGATATTGAGGCTTATAACTCTAACATCCAACGTAGCAAGGCAGCCATGAAGAACGCAGAGTTGCAACCCACTACTGCCTTGCAGGACACTATTGCAAAGGTAGTCTATAACAACCATAAGCGTGCCCTCCGCACCAAACCTGAAGACCTTGACAAAATTAACTACGACCGCATCATCGAAATCTACAAAGAACGTTTCGCTGATGGCGATGACTTCGAGTTCTTCATCGTGGGCGACTGCGATGCCGACACCATTGCACCGCTCTTGGCAAAGTACCTCGGTGCCCTACCTACGAAGAAAGGTTCTGAGAAGTGCGATACCATTGACTTTAGGATGGTGGACGGCATCCACAAGAATGTCTTTGAGAAGCACCAAGAAACTCCTAGTGCCATCGTGCTTTTCGTCTATCATACACCGATGAAGTACAACCTCAAAAACGCTCTCATTTGCAGCATGCTCGACCAAGTAATGGACATCATGTACACCGAGTCAGTGCGCGAGGATGAGGGTGGTGCTTATGGTGTTCCTGTCCGTTCTAGTCTAACCCGCTATCCACAGGAAGAAGCCACCGTGCAGATTCAGTTGCCGACTGCACCCGAGAAGCGTGAACGCATGACCGAGATTGTCTATCAGGGTGTGGAGAACATGGTGAACAACGGTCCTAAAGAAGAAGACCTCCAGAAAGTGAAGGAGTATATGCTCCGTTCTCATGAGGAATCCTTGAAGCAGAACGGCTATTGGATGGGACAAATGTCCAATTACGTACTCTATGGTGAGGACGACGATGCCATCTACGTGGATACCGTCAACAGTATCACTACTGCCGACATCCAAGAAATGGCACGACAAATTTTCAAGAGCGGCAACCGTATCGAAGTCGGCATGACCAGCCCGATGGAAGATGTTACCCCAAATCAGAAAAATGAATGATGAAAATTTTTCAACGCATGATGAACATACAACACTGTAAGCTACTGGCAGCAACGCTGTCAGTGGCTTTTATTCTATCAGCCAAGGCGCAAGATCCGCTGCCTGTCCCCGTGATGCCAGTCAGCAACTTCCCACCTCCTGTCACTCCTGACTCCATCGTCATTGCTCCCACTGACAATCAAGGAGTGGAGAAGAACGTCCAGCCTTGGGGAGAGCAAATCCGCACACGCCTTAACGCTTTTGCCAATGAGGCCAATCGTGCCCCCTATAATGTGGGTATCAGCGTGTTCGACCTCACCGATGATATCCCCGTGTGGAACTACAATAGCCACAAGGTGTTGCGTCCCGCTTCCACCCAGAAGGTGCTCACAGCCATCACTGCCCTCAGCGTACTGGGTGCCAAACATGAGTTCAGAACCCGTTCCTACTATACAGGCACTATCGCTGCTGACGGCACTTTGCAGGGAGACGTCTATGTGGTGGGCGACTTCGACCCTATGTACTCCCATACCGACCTCAAGGAATTGGCTCGTGCCATCCGTGACCTCGGTATTAAACGCATTAGTGGCAAGATTTATGGTGATTCTAGCATGAAGAATGCTGACCTCTATGGTAATGGTTGGTGTTGGGACGATGTACCCTCCAAATACGAACCTTACCTATGTGCCCTCATGGTGGAACGTGGTAGGGAATACCCCAACTTCGGCACCTACTCCAAGAGTGCCTCCTTCCACCCAGCCGCCCATTTCGCCTACTCTCTTGGCCAGGAACTGAAGAACCTCGGCATCACAGGTGTCAGCGCACAAGTGGTACCCTACGGAACAAAAGACTATCCTGGTGGAGGAAACAACTTCCATACGAAGGCTCGCACCGTCGAGGAGGTGATGCAACGTATGCTCAAGAATTCCGACAATCTCCATGCGGAGGCTGTCTTCTTTAAGGTTGCTAATGCTGTAGCAGGCAAACGTGCTTCATGGAAAGATGGTGCCAAACAGGTGGAAACCCTTTTACGTCGTGCAGGTGTCACCCTTGATAACAACATTGAGGTGGCAGATGGCAGTGGTGTGTCACTCTACAACTACTGCACTCCTGAAGCTCAGGTGGCCATGCTCCGTTATGCCTACCGCAACGCATCCATCTTGCCTGTCTTTTACGGTGCGCTTCCAATCGCCGGTGTGGATGGAACTCTTGATGAACGTATGCAGTCAGGTCCCGCCTATCGTAACGTACATGCCAAGACTGGCACCCTCGAAGGCGTCATCGCTCTTACTGGCTATGTGACAGCCTCCAATGGTCATCAACTCGCCTTTTCCATCCTCATCAACGGTACGCTGTCTCCCAAGGATGCCCGTGCTTACCAAGACCGTTTCTGTCAGGAATTGGCAAGATGATGATACGAATTCCTTTTCCTTGATTTGTTAAAAAATCTTATTTTGAGCAAAAAACTTTGTCTTTTATTATACATTTTTCCAAAAAGTGGGAATATTGGGGTAGAAGACAATGAAAATGAAGTTAGAGATAAACATAAAACAGAGGGTTGGAGACGAAGACAGAGTGCTGATTAGGCATGTGCTCGATGGTCATACGGAGCAGTTCAGGCCACTCGCTGACAAACATGCATACAGGGTGCAGAAATTCGTGGCACGTATGATTCCGTCGCCAGAGGATGCGGAGGAGGTGACGCAAGATGCACTGGTGAGCGCTTTCCGAAGTTTGCACCGTTTCGATGCTGAACAAGCGAGTTTCAGGACTTGGTTGCTCCGCATCGCTTATCACATCGCGTTGAAGCGTCTCCGACGTGGGTCTCACGGGCAGTTGCAGCCGGTGGAGGAGGTTGACATTGAGAATCTTCCCGACAGCGAGACTGACGGACTGCTGAATGACTCCGTTCCTGAACGTATCGCACTGCTCCGACAGGCTGTGAGCAGACTTGCTCCTGATGATCAGATGCTCCTCAACCTCTACTATTACGACGGGCTTTCCTTCCGAGAGATTGCCTATATCGTTGACCGAACCGACGCTTACTTACGCTCTCACCTTCAATGGCTCAGAAAAAAAATTCATCAAACCATTATCAAGCTTGAAGAAAAATGACAACGGACAACAGACGACAGACTACAGATAAGGATCAGGCACTACGTATCGCTGTGCAACAACGGGTGGAGCATGCCGAAAAGGTGACTCTCTCTGAAGGTTTCACCGACCGACTGCTGGAACGCATCAGGCGGGAAGAAAAGGCGGGAAAGGTGGCTTTGCATAGCCGCTGTACATGGGTGATTGTTGGCATAGCGGCAGCATTGGCATTGTTGCTGGGCATTGCCATCCATCTCTTCCAAGGTGATGAGAAGGTGCCACAGACTGCGGCAGTGAAGAAAGAACCAAAAGGACAACAGCCTGCGGATGGTGGACAGTTGATAGTGGACAGTGGAAGGTTGATAGTGGAGCGTGAGGAACTTGTGGCAAACGTGCCTGCACTCATCAGCAAGGTGGTGGAAGAGGAGAAGGTGGAGGATGTAAAGTTGAGAAATGAGAGTTTAGAATTGAGGGATGACGATGAAGCCAAGGATGTGTGTTGGATAGTGATTCCCAACACGCCCTTCGCACTGAAATATTCCTTGAAATGGGAGTCGGCAGCATCGGATGAGGCAATTGCCAATGTCTCATCTGTGGAGTGTGTGACCATCGAGGAGAATGACACGGTGCTTATCAAGAGTCCTTCGGGCGAAATTAGTCGGGGCTCAATGTATGTATATGAGGGGGAGAAGAAGGAGAATGATTTTGTTTATATGCAGGATGGTCGCCTGTTGACGGCAGATGTCCGTATTTACTATAAGAAGGCTTTCCTGAATGCTGATGGTCAGACGTATTCCTACATGGATGCGTTGGCGTTGCTGGACTACCCCACTTGCAGTTTGTGTATGAAAGATTAACAGAATAAACTTTTAACTATTCAAGTAAAAGAAAAGTGTATGAAAAAGATTCTGTACATATTATTATTGGTCTTCTCCGTATTTTCGCTTCATGCGCAGCAGGGCGTTCCTATTCAGGTGTCGCCAACAAATGCTGCTTCCCCTTTGTTTGCCTACATCCAGAAGGCGATGAATTTCAACAAGGTGGTGCCGCAGGAGAAGGTATATATGCACTTTGACAACATGGGATATTTCGAGGATGAGACGCTGTGGTTCAAGGCTTACGTGACCCGGACGGACAGTGGGTGTGCGACCAACCTGAGTAAGGTGCTGTATGTGGAACTGCTGAACCCGACGGGTGATGTCATCAAGACGCGTAAGTATCCAATTGACTCTTTGGGGGTGGCGCATGGTGACATGAAGTTGGACACGCTGTTTGGCTCGGGCTTCTATGAGGTGAGGGCTTATACGCGATATATGACGAACTGGGGCACGAATGCGGTGTTCTCAAGGGTGTTCCCTGTGTTTAAGAAGCCACAGAAGGAGGGGGACTATTCTGACTTGACCATTGTGCCGAAACTTTATGCCAACCGTGATCCAAACAACCGCGTTAGTGATGATTCGCTTTATCAGAAGGCAATTGATGAGGGTATCTACACGAGTGATTTGATGAAGACCATCAGTGTACAATTCTACCCTGAGGGGGGAAGCCTGATTGTGGGGAAACGGTGTCGGGTGGCGTTGCTGGCTGTGGATGACAATGGACGACCGCACAAGGGTGAGGGGTTTGTGATGAACGAGAAAGGTGATGTGCTTGCCATGGTGGAAACGGACTCGCTAGGCAGGGGACTTTTTGAAGTGGTGCCTGACGGGGGAAAACTGACCTATCAGATGCGGAACCTGAAGCAGGACGAGAAGAGTCAAGTGCAGTTTTTCACGTTGCCTTCAGCCCGAACACAGGGATGCACACTCTCGGTGGATGCCGTCAGCGAGAGAATGCTTGCCACGATTCAATGCACGGACAGTGTGTGTGGTCATCTGCTGGGTTATGTCATCATGCATAATGGCAATATCATTCGTTGTGACACGTTGACGGCTGTTCCGCTGGTGGAGATAGAGATGGGCAGACAGGCGATGCCAGAGGGGGTGAGCCAAATGACGGTGTTTGACAGAAGGGGGTTCATTCTGGCTGAGAGGCTTTTCTTCCAATGTCCTGATCCTGATGAGAAAGAGAGCATCCGTGTGGCGGCTCTCACGCAAAGGCTGAAGCCGTGTGGGAAGGTGGAGATGGAACTGCATACACAGCCCCATGCGAACCTGTCGTTCTCGGCGATGGATGCTCACACGATGACGAACGGTAAGCAGGGCAACATGAAGACGTGGATGCTGCTCTCATCGGAGGTGAGAGGATATATCCCGAATGTGGATTACTACTTCGAGGCTGACGACAGGGAGCATCGTGAGAGCGCTGATCTGCTGATGATGACGCAGGGGTGGCGACGCTATGACTGGCGACTGATGACGGAGCGTTACATCTTCCGCAAACCACAGCCTATTGAGGACAAGATGTATCTGAACGGTACGCTGTCGGCATACCGCAAGCGGAATCCTGTGAATGATGTACACATCTATGTCATTATGTGGAACAAGTATGGGCAGAGCATGTTGGGTCAGACACGGACGGACTCGGTAGGCAATTATGCTTTTGAGATGCCGTTTGTGGATGGGGAGTGGAAGTTGTGCATCTATACGACGAGAGATTTGAAAGATGAAGAGAAACGGAAGACGTACTATGTGGGTATTGACAGGCAGTTCTCGCCCAAACCACAGTACATCACACCTGCGGAAGCGGAGATCAAGCACCCACAGGCTCCTAACGCTTTTGTGTGGGATCCTTCAGCGGTATTCGAGGAGGATGAATACGTGCCCATAACGGAGAAAGACCACGTGCTGGAGAATGTGACGGTGAAAAAGAGATACTTCACCAATGACGAGTGGAGGTTTAAGAATGAGGCGTATGGACGTCGGTATGCGACGCGGTATTATGATGTGGACAGGGAGAGGGAGAATGCGCTGGACAAGGGGGAGGATGACCCCTACATGCTGGAATATCTGAAAAAGAAGACGAAACTGTTTGATTATCACAGGGAACCTTCGTCGAGTTTGTATATGTACCGCAGCACTTATCTGGGTGAGTATTCGCAAGGAGCGACCTTTTCACACACTGGCAGCCTGACTTCCTATCCTGATTCACATAATTATGAATACAGATTCACCTATGACGGCAAGAAAGTGCAGTGGATCTTTGACAATGATGAACGCAGAAACCTTCAGACCAGACCAGAGGAACTGTTTCTGAGTGATGTCAAGTCCATCTACATTGTTCCGAATGCCCCCAGTGACGATGATGGCAGAGTGCGCATCTATGTCTATCTGCACACAAAGTTCTCTACGGAGATGAAGAAGGGCATCCGACACACGTATTGGCAGGGTTTCAACGAGGCATCGACGTTCAAGATGGAGGATTACAGCGTGTTGCCCCCGATGGAAGATTTCCGACGCACCATCTACTGGAACCCCAACGTCATCACGGATGCCGAGGGAAAAGCAAAGGTGGAGTTCTACAACAATTCCACGTGTAAGGAAATGTATATCAGTGTGGAGGGTATGAGTCCAGAGGGACAGATGCTGACGAACGAGTAGGGGTCAGAGGGTGAGTTCCACCTCAACGGGACAGTGGTCGCTGCCCATGATGTCGGTGTGGATTTTGGCACTGACGAGTTGAGATTGGAGTCGGTTGGAGCAAAGCCAGTAGTCGATGCGCCAACCGGCATTCTTTTCACGGGCATGGAAACGGTAACTCCACCATGAGTAGATGTTAGGGGTGTCGGGATAGAAATGACGGAAGGTGTCGGTGAAGCCGCTGTTCAGCAAGTCGGTAAACTTGGCACGTTCCTCGTCGGTGAAACCTGCGTTGTGGCGGTTGGACTTGGGGTTCTTGATATCAATCTCCTCGTGTGCCACGTTCATATCGCCACATACAAGGACGGGCTTCTGCTGGTCGAGCCGTTGGAGGTAGAGGCGGAAAGCGTCGTCCCAAGTCATGCGCTGGTCGAGACGTTTGAGCCCATCCTGCGAGTTGGGGGTATAGACGGTGATGACGAAGAAACGATTGTATTCGAGGGTGATGACACGCCCTTCAGTGTTCATGTCCAGCCAGCCGTTGTCGGGCATGGAGGTGATGATGTCTTGGGGCAGTCCGTAGGTAACGGCGAGGGGTGTGTGCTTGGTGTAAATGGCTGTGCCTGAGTATCCTTTTTTCTCGGCATAGTTCCAATAAGACTGGTAGCCCAAGAAAGGAAGGTCAAGCTGCCCCTCCTGCATTTTGGTCTCTTGCAGACAAAAGAAATCCGCGTCGAGCGTGGTGAAGACTTCGGAAAAGCCCTTACCACACACGGCGCGGAGTCCGTTTACATTCCAAGAAATAAACTTCATGGTGTGTTATGCGAATTTGCTGAAATCCACCTTGTGCATGTCGCCCTCCTTGATGAAGGTGTCGTGGAATGCATGGGTGGCAGCGAGGTTGTGCCATGACTGGCCTTTCTGGGAAATCTTGAGGTAATCCCAGAGGAG
>JBGUGM010000006.1:0-3082 GCA_045111535.1 Bacteroidaceae bacterium | reverse complement strand
GACTTCAGCAGCAAGTTCACCGAAGGAGCCTACACCGAGATTTCACGCGAGTTCAACCTCGGCAAGCAATCTCCTTTCGCAGCCCATATCGAGTATGACGGAGGTCTCAACCGCTTCGGCTCGTTCCAACAGTCAGTCCTTATTGGTCCTGCATGGAACGGACACAGCGCCGACTTCTCCAAGACCTACTCCGTGCAACTTCTCTACAAGCACTTCTTCAAGAGTTACGACAACACAAACGCCTATGCCAGTTGTCAACTCACAGGTGTGTGGAGCACCACTTTCGCCCACAAGGCATGCACCTTCAGTGGCTTCATTGACCTCTGGCGTGGTGAGAAGGCTGAAAATGGTCACGGACAACTCGTTCTCCTCTCCGAACCCCAGTTCTGGTACAACTTCAATAGCATCAAAGGCTTGGAGAACACCAACCTGAGCATCGGCACCGAAGTGGAAATCAGCAATTACTTCATCTTCAACACCTACAACGACAAGTCCTTCTTCATCAACCCAACATTAGCATTGAAGTGGACGTTCTGACGAACGGACATCGGGGAAATTCATTGGCTTACTGACACAAAATTCTCTCACTTAATCGCACTTTGGCTATGCCGAAGGTTTATTCTCATGCCCGATTTTCACTACTTTGGCTTCGCCGAAGGTACTTACGCTCGGAAAATCTCAAATAAATTTGGTTTTTCTCTCGCTAAATCGTACCTTTGTCCCCCAATGAAAGGATTGACACCTTATACGTTGAATGTGAGGGGGAGGTTGTTGGATCTCTCGGAGCCACAGGTGATGGGCATTCTGAATGTGACGCCCGACTCGTTCTATGCTAGTAGTAGGACGGAGACGGAGGAGGCAATCAGGAGGGGTGTGCGGCAGATTGTGGACGAGGGAGGCACGATGATTGACGTGGGTGCCTACTCTTCGCGTCCAGGGGCTGACGATGTGAGTGCGGAGGAGGAAATGGCACGGTTGAGACGGGGCATGAAGGTGGTGAGGGAGGAGGCTCCCGAGGTACCTGTGAGTGTGGACACGTTTCGTGCGGATGTGGCGAAAATGTGCATTGAGGAACTGGGGGCAGACATCATCAACGACATCTCGGGGGGCGAACTGGACAAGGATATGTTCGGGACAGTGGCGAAGTTGGGAGTGCCATACATCCTGATGCACATGAAGGGAACTCCTCAGACGATGCAAGAGGCTCCGCACTACGATGACTTGATGAAGGAGGTGATGCTGTACTTTGCAGAGAAGATTCAGAGGCTGCGTGATTTTGGACAGAAGGACATCATCCTTGACCCCGGGTATGGCTTTGCCAAGACGCTTGAACACAACTACGAATTGTTGGCACACCAGGAGATGCTGAACGTGTTTGAATTGCCCATACTTGTGGGTGTGTCGCGCAAGAGCATGATATACAAACTGCTGGGTTGCACACCCAACGAGGCACTGAACGGTACCACGGTGCTAAACACCATTGCCTTGCAGAAGGGTGCCAGCATTCTGAGGGTGCATGACGTGAAGGAGGCTGTTGAAGTAGTGAAAATTGGAGGAATATGTTTGAATTTGGCATAAAAGACGTTATCGACATTCTGCTGGTTGCCATGTTGCTTTTCTACGCATGGCGACTGATGAAGTCGTCGGGCTCGCTGAACGTGTTCTACGGCATCATGGTGTTTGTCATCATCTGGATTGTGGTGTCGCAGATGTTGGAGATGAAACTGTTAGGTAGCATCTTTGACAAACTGGTGAGTGTGGGTGTGCTGGCGCTCATCATCCTGTTTCAGGAGGAGATACGACGCTTCTTCCTCACGCTGGGTTCACAACGTCAACTGAATTTCATTACACGGTACTTCGTGAAGAGCAGCACCAACATGGCTGAGGAGCACGAGGACCAGCAAATCATGCGCATCGTGTTGGCTTGTGACTATATGAGCAAGAATATGACGGGCGCGCTCATCGTCATCGAACGCGAGATGTCACTGAGCGATGTCGTGAAATCAGGCGAGAACATCGATGCGAATATCAGCACGGAACTCATCAAGAACATCTTCTTCAAGAATTCCCCCCTGCATGACGGTGCCATGATTATCAGTCATAACCGCATCACAGCAGCGGGCTGCATCTTGCCGGTGAGCCACAACTTGAACATCCCGAAGGAACTGGGATTGCGCCACCGTGCCGCCCTCGGCATCACGTCACAGAGCGATGCCATCGCCATCATCGTAAGTGAGGAAACGGGAGCCATCAGTGTGACACAAGGAGGTGAGTTCCACTTGCGACTGGCTAGTAACGAATTGGAAAGTTATTTGATTAATGCGCTGAAGTAGAATATGGAACTGAAAAACTTATACGATATTTTCCTGCAGCACCCAACCATCACGACAGATAGTCGCGATGTGCCAGAGGGCTCGATATTCTTTGCCTTGAAGGGTGAGACTTTCAATGGCAACACCTATGCCAAGGCAGCATTGGAACAGGGTGCAGCATATGCCGTGATTGACGAGAAGGAATATGCAGAGAAGGGCGATGAGCGATTAATCTTAGTGGAGGATGTGCTCACCACCCTGCAACAACTGGCGAAGTATCACCGTGTTCACTTGGGCACACCCATCATCGGCATCACAGGCACGAATGGCAAGACCACCACGAAGGAATTGATTGCCACCGTGCTGAAGAAGAAATACAACGTGCTCTATACGCAGGGTAACTTCAACAACCACATCGGTGTGCCGAAGACTCTCCTGCAACTGAGAAAGGAGCATGACATCGCGGTAGTGGAGATGGGTGCTAATCACCCAGGAGAAATCAAGACCTTAGTGGAGATTGTGCTACCAGACTTTGGCATCATCACAAATGTGGGTAAGGCACACCTGCTGGGCTTCGGCTCGTTTGAGGGTGTCATCCGCACAAAAGGTGAACTCTATGACTTCCTCCGAGCCATTCAAGGTACCGCATTCATCAACAACGACAATCCACACCTGTTGGGCATCAGCAAAGGACTGAAACTAGTGAAGTATGGACAGCAAGAAGCGGAAGACCTGCTGGTGAAGGGACAACTTGTGGAGTGCAACCCCTT
>JBGUGM010000005.1:0-2115 GCA_045111535.1 Bacteroidaceae bacterium | reverse complement strand
TCCTTGCGGGCTGTGTTGACGAGAATGCCACCCTTCTTCAGCTTGCCAACGAGTGCATAGTTGATGCTCTGGCGAGTCTCAGGCGTAGCAGGAATGTGGAGCGACACCACGTCGCACTGCTCGAAGAGAGCATCCTGGTTCTCAACAGCATGCACACCGGCAGCTTCGATGACGTCGGCAGGGCAATAGGCATCGTAGGCATAGACGTCCATGCCGAAGCCCTTGGCGATGCGTGCCACGTTGCGACCCACATTGCCGAATGCCAAAATGCCAAGTTTCTTTCCCATGAGTTCCGAACCCGACTTGCCGTTATAGAAATTGCGCACGGCGAAGACCAGCAGGCCGAACACCAGCTCAGCAACAGCATTTGAGTTCTGGCCGGGAGTGTTCTCAGCCACCACACCCTGAGCTGTGGCAGCAGCCAGGTCGATGTTGTCGAAGCCTGCACCTGCACGCACCACAATCTTCAGCTGCTTGGCAGCATCGAGCACCTCAGCATCGCACTTGTCAGAACGGATGATGAGTGCATCGGCATCCTTCACAGCATCGAGCAGCTGAGCCTTCTCAGTGTATTTCTCGAGGAGCACCAGCTCGTTGCCAGCGCCTTCAACTTCCTTACGAATACCTTCAACAGCAGCTGCTGCGAAGGGCTTTTCTGTTGCAACTAATACTTTCATTTCGTCTATGGATTAATTCTTTATTCTTTTCTAAGGAACGTTGGAAGAAAGGATTTGATGACACCTGCGACGATGAGTCTACGGGTGACTCCCCCTGGTTCCAACATTCCTTAGACGATTGTGCTTACAAGTACTTCTTCTCGAAATCCTGCATGCAGGCAACGAGGGCCTCAACAGCCTCGAGGGTGCAGGCATTGTAGAGGGATGCGCGGAAGCCACCAACCGAGCGGTGACCCTTCACACCTACCATACCACACTCCTTGGCAAACTCCATGAAGGCCTCCTGCTTGTCCTCATGACCCGGAGCCATCACCCAGCAGTGGTTCATGATGGAGCGGTCTTCCTTGTTAGCAACTGTTCCAACGAACATGCTGTTGCGATCGATTTCCTCATAGAGCAGGTTCGACTTTTTCACGTTGAGCTTGTTCATCTCCTCCAGACCACCGATGGTGTTCTTGATCCAGCTGAGTGTTTCGTGCATAACGAAGATGGGCAGCACGGGAGGTGTGTTGAACATCGAGATGTTCTTGGCCTCGGCAGCTGCATGAGTGCGATAGTCTACCATTGTGGGCAGGGGGTTCATGTAGGCACGGTCGCCAATCTGTCCGAGGATGTCCTTGCGAACAATGACGAAGGTGACACCAGCAGGACCCACGTTCTTCTGTGCACCGCCATAGATGACGCCATACTTCGTGACATCAACCGGACGGCTCATGATATCAGATGACATGTCGGCCACCAGCATCACATTGTTGCACTCCTCTGCGGTGAAGTCACGACGGATCTCAGTGCCGTAGATGGTGTTGTTGGTTGTGATGTGGAAGTAGTCGGCATCAGCGGGAACGGTCCAACCTTTCGGGAGGTAGTTGTAGGTCTTGTCTTCAGAAGAAGCCACAACCTCAACCTGACCGAAGTTCTTAGCTTCCTTCATGGCCTTCTTTGCCCACACACCGGTCTGCAGATAGGCTGCCTTGGTCTTCATCAGATTGGCAGGCACCATGTAGAACTGAGTGCTGGCACCACCACCGAGGAAGAGCACCTCGTAGGTGTCGGGAATGTTAAGCAAGTCGCGCCAGAGCTGGCGGGTTTCTGCCATGATACGTTCCCAACCTGGTGTGCGGTGGGAGATTTCCATCAGGCCTATGCCTGTGTTGTCGAAATCGCGAATAGCATTGATTGTCGATTCGATGGCCTCTTTAGGAAGTACGCAAGGTCCAGCGTTGAAATTGTACTTTTTCATAAGGGTTTTATTGATGTGTTTTAAGAATGAATAATAAGTTCTGATTATGACGTGACAAAGTTACAAAGAATATTTGAAACTGCCAAATAAAAAGTCATCTGACTTCCTCAATTATTGTTTTTACTCCTTTTATCTTCTCACCGGCGGTGTTTTTCAGCACCTGGCGAAGTTTCTCGCGAGCAATTGCAACATAGGTGA
>JBGUGM010000004.1:0-3451 GCA_045111535.1 Bacteroidaceae bacterium | reverse complement strand
CCACCGAGTATTTCGCCACACACCCCGACTCGGGCATCGTCATCCGCATCACGACTGACAACCCTAAGGGCATCCATGCGCGGGTATCGCTTTCGTGCCAGTTGCGGAGTCAAGTGAGTGCGGTGAATGGTCGCTTCCTTGTGAACGACGGTTATGCTGGATATGCCTCATTGCCCAGTTATTATGATGCAAAGGAGAAATTCGCCTATGACCCCAATCGGGGCATCCATTTCCGAACGAAAGTGCAGGTGGAGGCTTCAAACGTGAGGACTGAGGACAATAGTGTGGTGCTGGAAGGAAGTAAAGAAGTTACTCTCTACGTGGTTAGTGCCACTTCCTTCAATGGTTATGACAAAGACCCTGTGAAGCAAGGTAAGCCCTATCAGCAGATAGCAGATGCGAGGTTGAAACGGTTGTCGAATGTGCCTTACAACGACCTTCTCAATCGCCACATGAATGACTACAAGCGCATCTACGACAGGGTGAAACTTACCTTAGGTGCTCCAGAATCTCCAGAAAATCCAGAGTTTCCAGTCAATTCCCGCCCCACAGACGAGGTGCTTCGCGAGTATGTGGACGAGAGCATCTTCAATCCGGCCCTTGAAACCCTCTACTTCCAGTATGGACGCTATCTTCTCATCTCCTGTTCTCGCACGCCCAATGTGCCTGCCAATTTGCAAGGACTTTGGAATGAGAGCATTCTGCCACCTTGGTCATGCAACTACACCAGCAACATCAACGTGGAGGAGAACTATTGGGCGGCAGAAACGGCAGCCATGCCCGAGATGCACTTGTCGTTCCTGTCCTTTATGAAGGAACTGCAAGGTTCGGGTGAACTGACTGCCAAGGCATATTATGGCGTGGACAAAGGGTGGTGCCTCGCCCACAACACTGACATTTGGGCGATGACCTGTCCTGTGGGGCTCCATACGGGTGACCCGATGTGGGCAAACTGGAACATGGGTGGTGCATGGGTGAGCACCCACATCTGGGAGCATTATACCTTCTCGCTCGACAAGGATTTCCTGCGTGAATACTATCCCGTGTTGAAAGGTGCCGCAGAATTCTGCCTTGGTTGGCTGGTCAATGTGGATGACCTACAGCCCGCTATTTATGGAAATGAAAATCGCCCAGAGGCTACGGGTAGGCGAGCTTTGCTCGGGAGTGCGCGTGGTCTGGTAACCGCTCCTTCCACCTCTCCAGAGAACTCTTTTGTTACTCCCGATGGTTATCACGGGCACACCTGCTATGGTGGCTTTGCCGATATTGCTATGATTCGTGAATGCCTCACCGATGCACGGAATGCAGCCACCATCCTTGGGCTTGATAAGGATTTTGTTGCTCAAGCAGACGAGGCACTTTCACGCCTACATCCCTACAAGATAGGCAAGAAGGGGAATTTGCAAGAGTGGTTCTATGATTGGGAAGATGAAGACCCCCACCATCGTCACCAGAGCCACCTCTTTGGTATCTATCCGGGACATAACATCGATGATGGTGTGAACTCGAAAGAGGACATCCATCGTGCTGCCTCCAAGACCCTCGAACTGAAAGGTGACCAAACTACAGGTTGGAGTACGGGTTGGCGCGTCAATCTCTATGCTCGACTGCATGATGCCAAGAATGCCTATCATATCTACCGCAAACTCCTCTCTTATGTGAGTCCTGATGGTTATAAAGGTCCTGATGCTCGGCGAGGTGGAGGCACCTATCCCAATCTGCTCGATGCCCACTCTCCCTTCCAAATTGACGGCAACTTCGGTGGTTGTGCCGGAGTGGTGGAAATGCTCTTGCAGAGCGAGTACAATATAGATGAAAAAGGCAAATCATCAGTGAAAGTGGAACTACTTCCTTCCCTCCCTGAGCAGTGGAAGGACGGTTCTGTCTCAGGCATCCGTGCACGTGGTGGCATCACTGTCGAGATGTCCTGGCAGAATAGCCGTGTCACCAACCTCACTCTCACCGCCCAGAAGGCTTGTAAGGTGACGCTTCTTGTGAACGGTCAGCAGCGTGTCGTCAAATTGAAGAAAGGAATCAACAAGTTGAAACCATAATCCCATGAAATTCATACATCCAAAAGAACTGTGGCGGCGATTCCGTGCTTGGCAAGAACGCCCATTCCACTATAAGAACCGTAGCAAAGGCACACAGCACTGTGCTAACTGTGGCACTACGTTCAACGACAATTTCTGTCCCCGTTGTGGTCAAGCGGCAGGACATGGACGAGTGGGGTGGAACACCATCCGATACGGCGTGATGGAGATGTGGAACCTCGAGTCGCGCTCCCTCCTCACCACGCTCTGGCAACTCCTCCTTCGTCCTGGGCATCTTATCGATGACTATCTCTCGGGTAAGCGTCAAACCAGTTATCCCCCTGTCAAGATGCTGCTGATGGTGGCGGTCGGCATTGACATCATCCGCCATCTCCTCGGCATTCCTCCCAATGGTGCCTCCAGCGTTTCCGACGCGGACGTCAACTCCCTCCTCATGCTCTATAACCAATGGGCTGAGCAGAACCAAGGTTGGTCTTATCTTGTCCAGGGAGTCTTCCTCATCTTCCCCACCTGGTTGTTCTTCCGAAATTCGCCCCGTCACCATCATCACACCCTGCCCGAAGGCTTCTTCCTCCAGGCATTCATCAGTTCCCTCATGCTCCTGCTCGATGCTCTCGGTGACTTCTTGGATCAGTGGGTAGGTCTTCTCATCCTCGTTTACCTCTACTTCATCTACCACCGCGTCTTCGGTTTCCGACTATGGGGAACCCTCTGGCGTACTGCCCTGAGCCTCTTCTTCTCCCTCTTCATCATCTTCATCATCATCGTTGGCATCGAGGCCTTCTACGACTTCCTCCAATAAGCGGGAAACAACAAGGGAGCATCCAATTGGGTGCTCCCTTTCTATATGGTGTTATCACTTATGATAAGACTTTCTTGAATTTCTCAATAAACTGCTGGGCTTCGTCCATCGAGAGGCAAAGTGGTGGCAGCAGACGAATGACGTTGGTGCCTGAGCAACCTGTGAAACAGTGCTCTTCCTTGATGAGACGAGTACGTGGCTCCTTGTAAGGGATGTCCAGTTCAATGCCAATCATCAGACCTTCACCACGCACATCCACTACGTGAGGCAAATTGCCGGCTTTCTGTTCTGCTTTCAGCGTGTCAATGAGGTATTTACCCACCTTGGCTGCGTTCTCCACCAAGTGCTCCTGTTCAATCACATCCAGCACGGCAATGGCACCTGCACAACCAAGGTGGTTGCCACCGAATGTGGTGCCTAACTGACCATAGATAGGTGTGAACTTAGGTGAGATGAGCACACCACCCATGGGGAAGCCATTACAAATGCCCTTCGCCACTGTGATGATGTCGGGTTTCACGTCCAGATGCTGATGAGCGAAGAATTCTCCGCTTCTTCCGTAACCGCACTGGATTTCGTCGCAGATGAGTACGGT
>JBGUGM010000003.1:0-19800 GCA_045111535.1 Bacteroidaceae bacterium | reverse complement strand
AAGCACATATGCATGGAGGTTTTATGATTTTGTGGAAGAATGGAAGGCTGCAAATGGTATGGAGCTGATAGAGAAATCTGTAACACTATTAAAAGAAAAAAGGAATATAATCCTTCAAGGTGCACCAGGAACGGGAAAAACATATACAACAGCTTCTATCATAGTTGAGATGAAGCGAGAATATATGCCAGATATGTCTCGTCAAGAAATAATGGAGAAATATAACAACATGGTAAAAAATGGCCTTGTAGAATTCACGACTTTCCATCAATCATTGGACTATGAGGATTTTGTAGAGGGTCTAAAACCAATTATCAAGGATGGACATGTCACATACAATGTCGAACCTGGAATATTTAAAAAGATCTGTACAAAAGCATCTAATGATCCTGACAATTTCTATTTTCTCATTATAGATGAAATTAACAGAGGTAATGTTTCTAAAATTTTTGGAGAACTTATCACATTGCTTGAACCAGACAAGAGAAAAGGCAGTGTAAATGCTATTTCTGCGATTCTACCATATAGTAAAGAATCTTTTAGCATCCCTAATAATCTTTATATTATTGGTACAATGAATACAACCGATAGAAGTGTAGGAACGATTGACTATGCTTTGCGTCGGAGATTTGCTTTCCTTACAGTCAAAGCAAATGAAAGTATCGTTAGCAGACAGAATGGGGAACTCGGCAAAAAAGCTGTGGATTATTTCAGAAAAGTATACGAACATTTGAAAAAATATCCATCAGGTGACATTGACCTTGATGATTTAATGATTGGACATAGTTATTTTATTGCAGATTCAATACCATCACTAGAACTTAAATGGAAATACGAAGTTATACCTCTATTAGAAGAATATTATAAAGATGGGCTAATCAGCAAACCATTCAAAGAATGATTACAGTAAGAGAGCAAACTCAATTATCAGATGAATATATAGATCGACTTGATCTGCGTGAAACCTATACATCGATGCCTGTTGAGCAACTTGCGCTTAACCGAGGTGATGATGGCTATTGGTGGTCGAGTTACTATATCGGTATAACAGAGATAAACGGGCAGCATATTGAGGTTCTACCGAAATTGGAGAATTTAGACTTTATGTCTCTATTCTCTTTTGCGCTATTGTATCAGCCTTCCTCTGAATATTTTTCATCTTGTTACGACATTAATTGGGAAAAAGAGATATTTGCAAGTACAGAGTTGTATAATATCCTTACACCTCTTTTAGTAATGCAGTATTTAAACATACTGGATAAACTTGTTGGAAAAGGGTTAAAACGTGATTATATAACCATTGAAGAAAACCTTCATTCCAAAATTCGAGGGAAGTTAAGACCTATTGCTAATTGGAGGAAAAATGAACTTAAAAAGAAAGAAGACTATTTTTATTGTCAATATCAAGTATTCTCTCCTAATATTCCCGTTAATCAATTATTGAAAAAAGCTTTAGACATCTCTCTTCTTCTTTTAGGAAATGTGCGTTCTCGTTCCAACAATATGACGGGGCTTGCTTTCCTGTCATCAAAATTGAAGTTGGTTGAAGCTTTTAAGAACATAGATGACAATGTTCGTCTCGAATCCGTAAGGAATTATAAATTCGACAAACTCAATATGTATTATTCTGAAGCCATAAAGTTAGCGAAATGTATTATCAGACATCAAGACAATGCATTAATAAATGATGGCAAAAAGAAAAAAGT
The DNA here is from genome assembly GCA_045111535.1 of Bacteroidaceae bacterium. Lineage (GTDB taxonomy): Bacteria > Bacteroidota > Bacteroidia > Bacteroidales > Bacteroidaceae > Minthosoma. Next base: position 18,094 of record JBGUGM010000003.1, on the reverse strand, counting down.
TCCTCTATTTTGGATTGATATGTCTCGTCTTTACGAGGTCTATGTTTTAGGAATACTACAAACTCATTATCCTGACAAGATTCTCTTTCAAGTAAAAGGCAGTTATGGTACGCAATGTGACTATCTACATGTTGGAGAAGGTATTATTCTTGACGCAAAATATAAATTATGGTACTCTTCATATAATGGAAGGCGTAATCATGTTGACTCGATGATATCTGACATAAGAGAAATTAGTGCCTATGCAAGGGACGAACGCTTTTTAAGTCTTATGAATAATGACGTAAGTACTCCTATATGTATTATTATCCATCCTGACGAAGAAACAACAAATCTAGGAACAGTACTCTCTGATTCTGTAAAAAACAATAAAGTTGAAGGCTACAGAGATTTTTATCGTTTAAGTATTAATTTGCCCCAATTATAGTAAATCCAAATGTTCACCTACACCTCCAACTCATCCCACTACAAAGAAGTGCTTTCACGTGTACTCAATGTGAAGTACTCGCTTTGGATTGGTACTGCTGACATCAAAGACCTGTATATTGAGATAGGCAATGAGAAGAAGCCGTTCTTGGCGCTTGTCGCCCAACTCATCAAGAAGGGTGTGGAGGTACGGCTCATTCATGCCAAAGAACCTGGTCCCAACTTTCGTGAGGACTTTGATAAGTACCCCATATTATATGATGGCTTGGAACGTGTGCTGTGCCCGCGTGTCCATTTCAAGATGATAGTTTATGATTGCAAGGTGGCATATATAGGAAGTGCTAACCTTACAGGCGCAGGTATTGGTATGAAAGGTGATGACAAACGGAACTTTGAGGCGGGTATCCTGACAGATGAACCTACCATTGTGGAGCAAGCGATGAATCAGTTTGATGAAGTGTGGATGGGCAAACATTGCAAGAAATGCAAGCGTAGAGACTTCTGTGCCGACCCCATCGTGTGATTTTTTTCAAAATTACATCATTTTTCTCAGACCTCTGCCACCAGTTGGCGGAGGTTGTTTTTTACTTTGTATCGTGAAACCCACACAATGTTTAACAAATAAAACTTTAGAGCTATGGTAGATATACATGATTACGACATCCAATGCATCGAGAAAGAAATCTTGATGAGGTACAATGATTTCGGACATTATGATTATTCGAAAAGCGATTGTCTATTATCCTTACGGAAGAACATCATCAACGAAAGGGTTTTGGTTCATCAAGAGGAGATTTTGCCAGACATCATTGCATTCAATGATGCTCTGACTGATGCCCTCAGAGAAATGTATGACAGAGCACACAGAATCTGGAACAGCATTAAGGACAAAGAGGATTTTGAGGGAGAATTAGAAGTTAGGGCTATGTGCTTCCTTGGTTACGATTACCCAGAACTTCATCCTGTGCAGGGGGATGACCGACAGGATTTGTGGAATGCAATCTGTGATAGTGGGTGGAACCGTCTGTATGATGAAGGAGTCACATTACCAACACTCACTCTTCCCAGAAGCGATGAATCTTTTGAACATTTCATTGGTATGGATTGCCCGCCTCCCAACTGGAATGAGGGGCTTGATCAAGAATTGACGAAGGATTTGCACCTTATCAGTCCTTTCCACAATCTCTTTGACCACATGGAGTTTGCCATAACGGACTTCATCTACGTAAGGAAGTTTGAAACAGAAATACATATAGAGGTAGATAAAAGCATATAATGAAAAGAACGGAACAGCAATATGGCTACGACAAAGAAAATGGATTTGCTCACTGCTATGGAGCATATCATGGAAAAGGCGAAAGGATCTGGACTCAGCAAGGAGTTTTATCGCAAGGCTGACAGATACATTAAATATGTGGCTGACAAGTTGGAACTGACAAAGGAACAAAGTGTGTTGATGGCTTTGTTTATTGACAACAGCGATGACACTAATATATACATCAGTAATTTCAGTGAATTCCTTGAGTGTCGAACAACGCGCATCATTAGATGCATGGCAGACATTGATGTGTTGGAGAAAAAAGAATATGTCAGATGTAGCCGTGACGATCATCGTCTGTCATATAGGGTTCCTATGGAGGTTATCGAAGCGTTCAAGAAGAACGAGAAATATGTGCCTAAAGATTGCACGGGGCTTTCATGCATAGAGTTGTTTGGCGAACTTGAGACAGTATTTGAGTTACGACAAAATAAGGAACTGACTTATGAAGCAATGGTGGAGAAAGTCAAATATCTGTTTGATTGTAATCCTCAATTGCTCTTTGTCCAGAAAGTGAAAGGTTACGGATTTAGTGAGTCTGACGAGATGATGTTAACTCTGTTTTCGCATTTGTTTGTGAACAATCATGATGACCATATCAGAGAACATGACCTGAGTTTTTTATATGATAACAGAAGAATATGGAAGATGGTATGGTCAAATATGGAAGGAGGAAATCATGTGTTGCAGCGTGAGAAATTTATAGAATTCGCTAATGACAATGGTTTTGCGGACAGGAACTCTTTTTGTATGACGAGTGAAGCAAAGCGTAATCTTTTTGAAGAACTCAACCTTTCCTTACTAAACAATAGGCGTGGGGATGTAATTAAACACGAAGATATAACTCCCAAGAAATTGTTCTATGGAGAGAAAATAAATGCGCAGATAATTGAGTTGGGAAAACTTTTGGATGATGAACAATACCACCAGATTCGTGCCAGAATGAAGGATACGGGCTTCCGTTGCGGATTCACTTGCTTGTTCTATGGTGCGCCAGGAACTGGTAAGACAGAAACTGTGTTGCAATTGGCAAGACAGACGGGACGCGACATCTTGCAAGTGAACATTTCAGAAATCAAAAGCATGTGGGTAGGCGAAAGTGAGAAGAACATCAAGCAGGTGTTTGACCATTACAAGAGCAAAGTGAAGGAGAGCAAGATGACGCCCATCTTGCTTTTCAACGAGGCAGATGCCATCATCGGCAAACGTCAAGAGGGTGCAGAACGGGCAGTAGATAAGATGGAAAATTCCATCCAGAACATCATCCTTCAGGAAATGGAAACATTGGACGGAATCCTCATTGCCACCACGAATCTTGCACAGAATATGGACAAGGCTTTTGAACGTAGGTTCCTCTACAAAATCAAGTTTGAGAAACCCACAGTGGAGGCTCGCATGAACATGTGGCATGAGATGATTCCTGCTTTAAGTGATGTGGACTCTCGAATCTTGGCGACTAAATACGATTTCAGTGGAGGTCAGATAGAGAATATCGCAAGACACTATACCATCGGAAACATTCTGCATGGGAACTCTAAGAACATCGTGGAAGAACTTTCCACTTATTGTGATGGCGAAAGTCTTGAAACGGGAATGAAACGTAAAATCGGATTCTAAAAAAGAACAAAATGCTTTGCTGGTGTGAAGATTTTGTTGTATGTTTGCAAACAGAATAAAAGTATGTACATTATGGATATGAATAAAAAAGGATTTATGATGATCGCTATGGCGATTGTTCTTGGTTTGTGTTGTGCTTGCAACAAGAAATCTAACAAAGGTGCTAATGAAATAGCAGAAAAAGATTCTGTAAAAGTGCTGACAGCAAGTGATTCATTAGAGGCTTTCTATGAATTGGCTGATAGCATTGCAGGGGAAGATGAAGCACTCTCTGGTGGAGGTGGTCTGAATGACATTCGTTTTGCGAATTTCAAGACAAACAAGGATTGGTTGGACAATGAGTATATCTGCACCTTACGTCGTTATCTGGATGACTACACAGCAGGAAAGGTGGAGAATGAAGAATTGGAACCATACAAAGAGGGGCTAAAGAGTAAGTTCGTCATCTATAATACGGAGCCATTCATTATGGGAGGATTGTTTATCCGGGTTATCTTCTTGGATATGCCTGATAAGGTGTTTGCAGGCTGGGTGTATAGCCTTGTGGATGAAGCAAAGCAAACCGTGACAGGGTATGAATTCCGTGCTCTTCATTTGGAAACAGAAGAGAGTGGACTCACCAAAGAGGAAATTCTTCAGGGTGTCAAAGAAACACCAGATTTGAAACTTTGGTAAATGCCTATCGAAAAACTTTCAGAGTTGCTTCAAACGGAATGTCGTAAGGCTCAAACCTCCGAACGGGGAGCGGGTATAAGGGTGTGGAAAGAGGAAAAGGAATACTTAACCATTCCTTCTTTCCTCTTTTTTCTGTACCTTCATGAAAAAAGTTGTGAAAATGTTTGGAAAACGGAATGAATATGCGTATTTTTGCAACATGTTTAACAATCAAACACGAAATGGTATGAGAAAAAAGCAATTGTCAATACTTGTCCTGATGCTGATGGTTAGCCTGGCATCGTGGGCGCAGATGAGCGGCTCTTGTGGCGACGGACTCAACTACAATGCAGAGACTAAAGATGGTGGTAAGACCTACACGCTGACCATCAGCGGTTCTGGCTGGATGAAGTCCTACGACTATTGGGCATCGCCCGATCCAGTACTGCCTGGATGGTCGGAGATTCGCGAGAAGATTACTTCTGTCGTTGTGGGCGAGGGGGTTCTGTCTGTCGGTAATCAAGCCTTCAATGAATGTAAGACCCTCACTTCCGTAATTTTGCCCAGTACGCTCCAGCATATTGGTTCCGATGCGTTCTTCGACTGCTTCGCGTTGGAGAGCGTCAGTTTGCCCGAAGGGCTTATGGAGATGAATAATTCGGCTTTCTTTGAGTGTAAGTCGTTGAAGTCGGTGGTCATTCCGTCATCCCTGACTTATATTGCCAATTACGCTTTTGGCAGTTGTGTCAGTCTTGAGTCGGTGACGCTGCCGTCCACAGTTACTTCGATAGGCGAAAGGGCGTTCGACTATTGTCTGAAACTTACTGACGTAACGCTCCCCAGTGGTTTGCTATCCATTGGTGGGTGGGCGTTCAGCGATACGGCGATGCCCTCTGTCGTCATTCCTGGTGGTGTGAAGAATGTCTCCGCGGCTGCTTTCACTCGGAATCCTAATCTTACCACGCTCGTTGTCTCTGAAGGCGTGGAGACCATTGGTCTCGGTACCTTTGGCGTGTGCCCTCAGTTGACCACCATTGTGTTGCCCTCTACGCTAAATAGAATTGATGACTATGCTTTCATGGCTTGGCAGAAGATTAAGGACTTCTACTGCTATGCCTCTAACGTGCCAGAAACGGGTGACGAAATCTTCTCGATTTCTTACGACGAAGGGTATCCTGATGACTTGAGTGGTGCCACGCTGCACGTGCCGGCAGGTTCTGTCACAAAATACAAGAATAAGGCTCCTTGGAACAGTTTCGGTTCCATTGTGGCCTTGACATCTGACGACCCAACACCTTCTGACATCAGCGAACTTCCCGCTCAAAATACAGAAGAAACGGGGTTTTATTACACTATCGATGGCATCCGTCTGCAAGGACAGCCAACCAAGAAAGGAGTGTACATCAAGGATGGCAAGAAAGTGTTAGTGCAGTGAAGATGCGTAACTTCGCAATGAAATGTAAAAAGTATTGGTATGCAACCATTGGCTGAGAGATTGCGCCCGCAGACGCTGGATGAGTACATAGGACAGAAGCACCTGGTGGGTGAGGGGGCTGTGATACGCAGGATGATTGAGCAGAAGCGTGTCGCATCCTTCATCCTGTGGGGACCCCCAGGGGTGGGAAAGACGACCTTGGCGAATATCATCGCTAAGACCTTGGAGGTGCCGTTCTTCACGCTGAGTGCGGTGACGTCGGGTGTGAAGGATGTGCGTGAGGTGATTGAGAAGGCAAAGGCGTCGTCGTTCTTTGGCAATGTGCGAGGTGGGGTGTCACCCATTTTGTTCATTGACGAGATTCATCGTTTCTCGAAGTCGCAACAGGACAGTCTCTTGGGGGCTGTGGAGCAGGGTATTGTCACGCTGATTGGTGCCACGACAGAGAACCCGTCTTTCGAGGTGATCCGTCCACTTCTGAGTCGCTGTCAGGTGTATGTGCTGAAGAGTCTGGAGGTGGAGGATTTGATGAGTCTGCTCGACCATGCTTTGAAGACAGATGTGTTCCTGAAGGAGCGGGAGATTGACGTGCAGGAAACGACTGCCATGATGCGGTATAGTGGTGGTGATGCCAGAAAGTTCTTGAATATACTGGAATTGGTAACGGAGTCATCTTCAGTCATTAACGACAAAATCGTGACTGAGACACTTCAGCAGAATCCGCTTGCGTATGACAAGGACGGGGAGATGCATTACGACATCATTTCTGCCTTCATCAAGAGCATCCGAGGAAGTGACCCTGATGCTGCCATCTACTATCTGGCTCGTATGATTGAGGGTGGTGAAGACCCGATTTTCATTGCCCGTCGTATGGTGATTTCTGCGAGTGAGGATATAGGGCTTGCGAACCCAAATGCGCTGCTTTTGGCGAATGCTGCTTTCGATACGGTGTCGAAGATTGGTATGCCTGAAGGACGCATTCCTTTGGCTGAGGCAACGGTGTATTTGGCCACTTCGCCGAAGAGCAATTCTGCTTATATGGCCATCAACGATGCTTTGCAATATGTAGGTGAGACTGGCAATCTTCCTGTGCCGCTTCACTTGCGCAACGCGCCCACTAAACTGATGTCACAACTGGGTTATGGCAAGGACTACAAGTACGCCCATGCCTATGAAGGGAACTTTGTTGAACAGCAGTTCCTGCCTGATGGTGCCACCAATGCCCGCTTCTGGCATCCACAGGAGAATGCATCGGAAAACAAACTCCACGAGCGTATGAAGCAGTTGTGGGGCGATAGATTCGAACAATAATAGTTATAAACCTATAAAAACCTAATGAGTATGAAAAAGTTGTATTTTATGTTTGCCACTTTCATAATGGCATTGGCATTCGCTGCATGTAGCGGCGATGATGGTGATAATACTGGTGGTCAGAAGTCTGACGACAATCCCCCAGAGAAAAATGAGCAGGTGAAGATGAAAATCTCGGTACTACTGGATGCTGACAAACAGGACCAGGCTGTGCCAAGATTAGTGGCAGAGTGGGAAGACAATATGTTTGCACAGGTGGTTGACCCGAACCATCCTGAGGTGACGATGTTCCAGTATATCAACAGCGACAAGGGTTATGATGTGGTGGCTGTGGTGACGGAACACAACATTTTCTTTATGAAATACAACCCCACTTCGGACAAGGACTTCCCGGAGGAGGCGCTGGTTGCCAGCGATGATGACGGGTTCTCAACGCTGTCATCGTGCAAGGTTGACTGGGAGAACAACAAGATTGATAAGTTTGGAAAGACCGTTCCTTTCAGCAGTAAGAGTGCGAAGGCGAAGACGAGAATGGCGACGAGAGGTGAGAATGACCTCATCAAGAAACCTTTCTTTGATATGTTTGACGAGATGAGTACGAACATTAGCAAAATCAAGGACAAGATGGAGGTGTTTGGTGCGCTGGGTAAGTCTGCTACGCTTTTGTGCGACATCTGGACAGAGGGTCTGATTCCTGTCATGAAGTATCAACTGTATGATGATGACAAGATTGCCCAACAGCAGTATGTGCAGGATTATTTCACGGGTAAGGCAACTGATTGGGTGAAAGGTAAGATTGAAGGTAAAGTGGATGATGCGATGGACAAGGCAACCGACTATCTGTGCGAGATTACAGGCGTGGAGAGAAAGGATGTGAATCTGTGTGTGTGGATGTATGACAACCTGTATCGCCCTGAGGACACTGCGGCAGAGAAGCCTGCCGGTGAAACAGAAAGGCTGGTAAGTTCGGGTATGCAGGCTGCTCTCGACTTCAGTGAGAGGGTGGTGGCTGCTGACCCTGTTTTCAATGAGAAACAAGATGTTCCTGATGAGGATGACGAGGAATGGTGGGATGAAGACGATGATGATGACGATGAAGATGAATGGGACGATGATGATGACGACGATGACGATGAGGATGAATGGGGTGACGGAGATGATGACGACGATGATGACGAGGATGGAGATGACGATGATGATGAAGATGACGAAGACGATGTGATTGGTTGGACGGGAACCACGTGGAACTTCTCTGGTACGTTGACTATAGTTGATACTGACGATGGAACTTCTAGTGAAAATGTTTCGATGACTATTGAATTCCCCGAATCTGGAGGTGTGAATATTTCTGGTGGTGATATCTCAGAATTGGTGGGTGGTAGTAGGATCAAGTTCGAGGAGACTCGTACAGGTGTGATTATCACTATCAGTGGCTCGTCACATGAAACAAGTGGCTCAGGTTCAACGGATTGGAATCAAACCTTAACGCTGAACCATACGAGTGCTACTCAAGCCACAATGGATTGGAGTGGTCGAGAGGTATGGAGCGGTTGGTATTATATCCAAAATGAAAAGCACACATATAGTGGTTCCGCCACTTTCTCTGGTCAATTCACGGGAACACGGACGAAATGAACAACGAAAAAAGTGAAAAGTGAAAGAAACCCTTTCACTTTTCATTTTTTATACCGTTGAGCTACGCTCGAAGGTACTCTTGCTCGGAAAAACTCAAATTTATTTGGTTATTCTCTCACTTATTCGTACCTTTGCACCGTTTTTCGCGCGTGTGCATGATACGTGCAGGCGTATATGATTAGGTAAAAGGATAATTTCTAAAAAATTTCGATATGAATGTTTCATACAAATGGTTGAAGGAGTATGTTGACTTCGACATGACGGCTGAGGAGGTGGGCAAGGCGCTCACCAGCATGGGCTTGGAAGTGGAAGCAGTGGAAGAGGTGCAGAGTATCAAGGGTGGTCTGCAAGGATTGGTGGTCGGTCAGGTGCTGACTTGCGAACCTCATCCAAATAGTGACCACATGCACGTGACAACAGTGGATGAAGGTAATGGCGTGGTGGAGCAGATTGTCTGCGGTGCACCTAACGTGGCTGCTGGTCAGAAGGTGATTGTGGCTCAGTTGGGCTGCAAACTGTATGACGGTGACCAGGAGTTTGTCATCAAGAAGAGCAAGTTGCGTGGCATCGAGTCGAACGGCATGATTTGTGCGGAAGACGAGATTGGTGTCGGCACCAGTCATGACGGCATCATCGTGTTGCCAGAGGATACAGTGGTGGGCACTCCTGCTGCTGAATACTATGGTTTGGAAAGCGATTATGTGATTGAAGTCGATATCACCCCTAACCACTCTGACGCTTGTTCTCACTGGGGTGTGGCTCGTGACTTCTATGCCTATCTGAAGCAGAATGGTTATGAAACATCATTGCATCGTCCATCAGTGGATGATTTCAAGGTGCAGAACAATGACTTGAAGTTTGATGTGGAGGTGGAAGCAGGTGAGGCATGTTCCCGTTACTGCGCGGTGTCGGTGAAGAATTGCGAGGTGAAGGAAAGTCCGAAGTGGTTGAAGGACAGATTGACAGCGATTGGTCAGCGTCCTATCAACAACATTGTCGATATCACCAACTACATCATGATGGCGTATGGTCAGCCTCTGCATTGCTTCGATGCTGATATGGTGAAGGGCAACAAGGTGGTGGTGAAGACTATGCCTGAGGGTACGCCATTCGTCACCCTCGATGGTGAGGAGCACAAGCTCTCCGATAAGGATTTGGCTATCTGCAATGTGGAGGAGCCGATGTGTATCGCTGGTGTGTTTGGTGGAAAGGGTAGTGGTACTTACGAGACCACGAAAAACGTGCTCTTCGAGAGTGCTTACTTCCACCCGACGTGGATTCGCAAGAGTGCGCGTCGTCATGGCTTGCAGACAGATGCAAGTTTCCGTTTCGAGAGAGGCATTGACCCTGCAGGTCAGATTTATGCCATCAAGCGTGCTGCGATGTTGGCACAGGAACTGGCGGGTGGCGAAATCAGCATGGAGATTGTGGATGTGAAGAACGACACCCTGCCACAGGATGCCATCATCGATGTGGAATACCAGTATGTGGCTGACCTCATCGGTAAGGAACTGCCTGTGGAAACACAGCAGAGCATCTTGAAGAACCTCGGTTTTGAGATTCTTTCTTCGGATGAGAAAGGCGTGCAGGTGAAGGCTCCTGCTTTCCGTGTGGATGTGAAGAAGCCTTGTGATGTGGTGGAAGAGATTCTCCGCATCTATGGCTATAACAATATCGAGATTCCTTCTCAGGTGCGTTCATCGCTCACGACGAAGGGCGAACTCGACAAGAGCAACAAACTGCAGAACCACGTGGCTGAACAGTTGGTGGGTTGCGGCTTCAACGAGATTCTGAACAATTCGCTCACCAAGGTTTCTTACTATGAGGAAGGAGAGACGTATAAACTGGAGAACTGCGTGAAACTGATGAATCCGCTAAGTCAGGATTTGGCTGTGTTGCGTCAAACACTGCTCTTCGGTGGTTTGGAGTCGATTGCTCGTAATGCGAACCGTCGTATGCCCGATTTGAAGTTCTTCGAGTTCGGCAACTGCTACTACTTCGACCCTGAGAAGAATCAGGAGAAGGTGGATGAGAATGGTGAGACGTTGAAGGCAAGTGCTGAGTCATCGAAGAAGATTCTGGCTGCCTACAGCGAAGATTACCACTTGGGCTTGTGGCAGACAGGTAAGCGTGTGAACGGCAACTGGGCACATGCTGACGAGGAGTCATCTGTCTATGAGATGAAGGCATACGTGCTCAACATCTTCAAACGTCTGGGTGTGCCATTCGGTGCGCTTGTGTTTGGCGAAGAGAAGAACGACATCTTCTCACTTGCTACGACTATCACCCAGCGTGGTGGCAAGAAGATTGCCGAGTTCGGTATCGTGACCAAGAAGATGGCGAAGAAATTGGATGTGGAAGCACCTGTCTATTTCGCAGACATCAATTGGACGAACCTCATGAAACTCATCAAGAAGGTGACAGTCACTTACTATGACCTGTCAAAGTTCCCAGCCGTGAGCCGTGACTTGGCATTGCTCGTGGATGAGGGTGTTGAGTTCGCTCAGATTGAGGCTGCGGCTTATCAGGCAGAGAAGAAACTCCTGAAGGAAGTGAAGCTCTTCGACGTGTATGAAGGCAAGAACCTCGAAGCCGGCAAGAAGTCGTATGCCGTCAACTTCACGCTGCAGAGTGAGGAAAAGACCCTCAATGATAAGGCGATTGAAGCCATCATGAGCAAGATTGAGCAGAGCATCTGCAAAGCAACAGGTGCAGTGGTGAGAGGTAAATAAACTAAAAACAATCAAATAAAATACAACAATGGGAAGAGCATTTGAATTCCGTAAAGCGAGAAAACTGAAGAGATGGGGTAACATGGCAAAGACCTTCACACGTCTTGGCAAGCAGATTGCCATCGCTGTGGCTGAAGGTGGTCCAGACCCAGACAACAACGCACACCTTCGTGCTGTCATCGCGACTTGCCGTCACGAGAATATGCCAAAGGACAACATTGACCGTGCCATCAAGAATGCCATTGGTAAGGATAAGTCTGCTTGGAAGAGCGTGACTTATGAAGGATATGGTCCTCATGGTGTGGCTGTGTTTGTGGACACTTTGACTGACAACACCACTCGTACTGTGGCTGACGTTCGTTCTGTGTTCAACAAGTTCAGCGGTAACATGGGTACGACTGGTTCTCTTTCATTCCTCTTTGACCACTACAGCCAGTTCACCTTCAAGAAGAAGGAGGGTATGGATATGGACGAGTTCATCTTGGAAGCCATCGAGTTTGGTGTGAACGATGAGTTTGATGAGGAGTATGACGAAGAGAAGGACGAGACAACGATCACTATCTATGGCGACCCTAAGTCTTTTGCACAGATTCAGAAGTACCTCGAGGACAACGGTTACGAAATCACAGGTGCTGAGTTCACTTACGTGCCTAATGACCTGAAGGAAGTGACAGACGAACAGCGTGAGACCATTGAGAAAATGGTGGAGCGTCTGGAAGAGTTTGATGATGTGCAGAATGTGTACACGAACATGAAGTAATCGTCATGAAGACTGTTTACGAAACAACGGGCACCTGCTCAAAAGCAATTGTACTGGATGTTGATGATGCCACTGGCGTCATCAACTCCGTTCAGTTCATTGGAGGATGTGCAGGCAACACCACAGGCATCTCGCAGTTGGTGCGTGGCATGAAGGCGGAGGATGTCATCAGCAAGTTGGAAGGCATTCGATGCGGCATGAAACCCACCAGTTGCCCTGATCAGTTGGCAACAGCACTTCGTCAGATGTTAAACAAATAATAGTATATATATGTACGCGCGTATATCAATCGTTTTGTTGGTGGTGCTCTTTGTATTCACCTCTTGTCAGGAAAAGAAAGCGGATTTCTTCGCGCGCGATGCGAGGGAATACACGGAAAAGAACTGCCCTATGGTCATGGATGAGTTCACGACATTGGACAGTGTTGTGTATGTGAAGGAAGAAAATGGACCAGGCGACTTGGTGCAGTACTACACTTTAAATCTGAGTGTGGAGGCTCGTAACGAACTGATGAATAAATTGGGCGAGTTGGCTGATGCCAATTTGACCATCATCCGCAATTCTATCGTTTTCACCAAGCACAAGGAAGAGGGAGTGAGTTTCACCTACATCTATCACGATGCTGCGACAGGCGAGAAAATAGTGGAGTATCATTTCACGAAAAAGGACTATCAATGATAGATTGTGTGCGCACACAGTCAAATTGACCTCCAACCTTGCCTTTTTTCGAAATTTATTCTTTTTTCTCCCATTTTTCTGCATTTTTGTAAAAAATGTTTTGTTTTCTCCGTGAAAAGGTTGTAACTTTGCATCGGATTTAGGAGAAAAGCATTATCCTTCCTCCTCATCTAAATATAAGTTAAACATTTAAAGGTAAGGTTAAAGATTATGTTACAGGAAAAAGCAGGAAACATCGCTGGCCTCATTTGGAACGCACTTGCAGCAGCAGAGGCAGCACAGTCATTCAAGCAGATCAAGAAGGCTACTAAACTCGCTGAGAAGGATTTCAACCTCGGTCTTGGCTGGTTGCTCCGCGAGGACAAAGTCAACGCAGTTGAAACTGGTGACGAGAAGGATCCATACGCTTACTCTTTGAAGTAATCCAGTGTTGATTCTCTCAGTGTAATAGTTGCTTAAAACGATAAAAAATGCGTTACTCAATTGTTGAGCGACGCATTTTTCTTTTATTTGTTTTGAATTGCCAACAAATTGTCTTACCGTTGGCTTCGCCGAAGGTACTCTCACTCGGAAAAACTCAAATTTATTTGGTTTTTCTCTCACTAATTCGTACCTTTGCACTCAAACATCATTTTCGCGAATATGAAGAATAAATTTTACAAAGGCGTGAGCAAGGTGTGCGCAGTGCTGCTCACTCTGCTGGGCTTTACTGCCCCCATCACATTGGCATCGTGCTATGGTCCTATGCCTGACCGTCATTACTCAGCGGAAGAATTGGCTGACTCCCTTGATTCCTTAGTCGTGAATGAAGAGGATTCATTGGTGTTGACGGAGGATTTGCAAGCAGTTGGTGAAGAAGAGGGTGAGGAGTAATGCGATGAACATGAAGAATATCAGGAATTTTTGTATCATTGCACACATCGATCACGGCAAATCGACTTTGGCTGACCGACTCTTGGAGAAGACCAAGACCATCGAGATCACCCAAGGTCAGATGCTTGATGATATGGATCTGGAGCAGGAACGTGGCATCACTATCAAGAGCCACGCCATCCAGATGGAGCACACCTATGATGGTGACAAGGAAGAGTTCAAGGGACAGAAGTTCATCTTGAACCTGATTGACACGCCGGGACACGTCGATTTTTCTTATGAGGTGAGCCGTTCCATTGCTGCCTGCGAAGGAGCGTTGTTGGTGGTGGATGCGACACAGGGTGTGCAAGCACAGACTATCTCGAACCTCTATATGGCGATTGACCATGACCTCGAAATCATTCCCGTCATCAATAAGATTGATATGCCCAATGCCATGCCCGAAGAGGTGGCTGACGAAATCATTGACCTTATCGGTTGTGACTTGGAGGACATCATCTATGCCAGTGGAAAGACGGGTGAAGGAGTAGGGGACATCTTGAATGCTGTGGTGGAGCGTGTACCTCATCCTGTGGGTGAGGAGAATGCACCTTTGCAAGCATTGATTTTCGATTCTGTGTTCAACTCCTATCGTGGTGTCATTGCCTATTTCAAGATTATCAATGGTGTGATGCGTCCAGGAGAGAAGGTGCGATTCATCAATACGAAGAAGGAATATCTGGCAGAGGAGATCGGCACGTTGAAGATGGATATGGTGCCGAAGAAGGAACTTCGTACGGGTGATGTGGGTTATATCGTGACAGGCATCAAGAATGCCACAGAAGTGAAGGTGGGTGATACCATCACTTCGCTTAGCAATCCCACCACAGAAGCCATCAAGGGTTTCCAAGAAGTGAAACCAATGGTGTTTGCTGGTATCTATCCTATTGAAACAGAAGATTATGAGAATTTGCGTACATCGTTGGAGAAACTGCAACTGAACGATGCCTCGCTGTCTTTCCAGCATGAGAGTTCTGCAGCATTGGGCTTTGGTTTCCGTTGCGGATTCTTGGGTCTACTCCATATGGAGATTGTGCAGGAACGACTGGATCGCGAGTTTGATATGGATGTGATAACAACTGTGCCGAACGTGAGTTATATGGTGTATGACAAGCATGGCGAAGCGCAGGAGGTGCATAACCCGAGCGGTATGCCCGACCCGACGCTCATCGAACATGTGGAAGAACCCTATATCCGTGCGACAGTCATCACGACAGCCAATTACATTGGTCCTATCATGACGCTTTGTCTGAGTAAACGTGCAGAACTGGTGAAGCAGGATTTCATTGCGGGTAACCGTGTGGAGATAGAATTCCTCATGCCTCTGGGCGAAATAGTGATTGACTTCTACGATAAGTTGAAGAGCGTCTCGCGTGGTTATGCTTCGTTTGACTATCATCCTGCAGGTTTCCGTGAGAGTAAACTTGTGAAACTCGACATCCTCTTGAATGGAGAATCTGTCGATGCCCTCTCTACATTGACCCATGTGGATAATGCTGTCACATTGGGACGTCGTATGTGTGAACGTCTGAAGGAATTACTTCCTCGTCAGCAATTTGACATAGCCATTCAAGCAGCGATTGGAGGTAAGATTGTAGCACGTGAGACGGTGAAACAGGTGCGTAAGGACGTGTTGGCGAAGTGTTATGGTGGTGACGTTTCACGTAAGCGCAAACTCCTCGAAAAACAGAAACGAGGTAAGAAACGCATGAAGCAAATCGGTAATGTGAGCGTGCCTCAGAAGGCATTCTTGGCAGTGTTGAAACTCGATGACGATTAAAAATGAGGGGGCTGTAAAAGGCTCCCTGATTTGTTAAAATATCTATAAAAAAGGATGATACCCTTGAAAAACATGTTAAAAAACATAAGAAAGTTTGGCTGTTTCTCTCAAAAGGCTTACCTTTGCAGCACTTTTTTAATCAGTAGTGACTACTGAATGTCGAACCAAATAAGTAATTTAATGTAGGAATTGTATGAAGAAAATGATTTTGTTAACCCTGTTGACTATCTCGCTGAATGCTGTTGCGCAAACAGTTCCGCAGATAGATCTTCAGAAGAAATGGGGGGCCGTTATCCACGCTATTGCGATGGTGGAGAGTCAGGGCCAGCCCAATGTAGTATCTAAGAATGGACTCTACGTCGGTTATCTGCAGATTTCCGAGATTCTTGTGCGCGAGTGTAATCGTATTGTTGGATACAAGAAATACACTTACGCTGATCGTTATGACAAGCAGAAGAGTATTGACATGTTCATTGACTATCAAGAGCATTACAACCCAGACGGCAATATGGAACGTGCCATTCGCCTTTGGAACTCAGGCGACCTCCAGTGCATGACACGCAAGGCTCGCACCGAGGGTTATTACCAGCGTGTGATGAAGAAGTACACCGCTACAGCCTCTCTGCAATAACACTGAAAAAGATTGAAATCTTTCATATTAAAACGCCCAAGAAAGTGACTTCGGTTCTCTCTTGGGCGTTTTTTTGATAAAAGATTCTTTTATCTCCAAAAATAGTCGTACTTTTGTAGCCACTAAATAAATAAGTATGGTCATGAAAGTGAAAGATTCTTGGAAAGAGAAGGGCTATGTGGATGAGCCTATCCCTGAGGACATTGATTTGAATGCAGAAATCCGCAGGATGTGCAAGGAGAAGAATGCGGTGATTCTGGCGCATTACTACACGGATGGGGCAGTGCAGGACATTGCTGATTTCGTGGGTGATTCGTTGGCGTTGGCTCAATGGTCGGCGAAGACGGATGCTGACATCATCGTGATGTGTGGCGTGCATTTCATGGGTGAGACGAACAAGATTCTTTGTCCAAACAAGAAGGTGCTGGTGCTCGATTTGAATGCAGGTTGTTCGTTGGCAGACAGTTGCAAGGCAGAAGATTTGAAGGCGTTTGTGGATGAGCACCCTGGATACAAGGTGGTGAGTTATGTGAACACAACGGCAGCAGTGAAGGCACTGACGGATGTGGTGGTGACTTCCAGCAATGCGAAGTTGGTCATTGATTCTTTCCCACAGGATGAGAAACTGATTTTTGGTCCCGACAAGAATCTGGGCAATTATATCAACTCGGTGACAGGACGTGAAATGCTCCTGTGGAACGGTGGTTGCCATGTGCATGGGCAGTTCTCGTTGGAGAAGATACTTGCCATCAAGGTTGAACACCCTGATGCAAAGATTCTGGTGCATCCTGAGTGTCCTGCTCCCATTCAGAAAGTGGCAGATGTGATTGGCTCAACAGCAGGTTTGTTGAACTTTGCCATCAAGGATGAAGCCACTGAATTTATTGTGGCTACAGAAAGTGGCATCCTGCACGAAATGAAGAAGGCGTGTCCCGATAAACTCTTCATTCCTGCACCGCCAGAGGCAACAGAGACCATTGGTTGTTCTTGCAACGAGTGTGAGTTCATGAAACTCAACACGTTGAAGAAACTTTACAACACGTTGAAATATGAGTGGCCAACCATTGAGGTGGATGCAGAGATTGCCGAAAAGGCAGTGAAGCCCATCGACAAGATGTTGGAGATTAGTAAGAACATGAAGTCTGCCATGGCAAGTAAATGAGTAAGTCTGTCGCTGCATTAGTTTCGGGTGGTGTTGATTCTGCTGTTTCGGTGCATTTGCTGAAAGAGCAGGGGATTGACCCGCATCTGTTCTACATCAAGATTGGTCCAGACAAGGACACAGAATGGAACTGCACCTCGGAAGAGGATGTGGAGATTTGTCAGTGGTTGGCTCGAAAGTATGGTTTGAAGTTGGATGTGATTGATTTGCACAAAGAGTATTGGGACAAGGTGGTCGGGTACACAATGGACAAAGCACGTATTGGTTTGACACCTAATCCCGATGTGATGTGCAACAAACTCATCAAGTTTGGTTGCTTCGAAGAGGTGGCAGGAAAAGACTTTGACTATACGGCAACAGGGCATTATGCCACAACGACGAAAATCAATGAAAAGGTGTGGCTATCGACTTCTCCTGATCCTGTGAAAGACCAGACAGATTTCTTGTGTCAGATTGACTCCTTGCAGGTAAGCAAACTGATGTTTCCTATTGGACATCTGTGGAAGCATGAGGTACGTGCCATTGCCGAGAAGGCACATCTGCTGAATGCCGAACGGAAGGACAGTCAGGGCATCTGCTTCTTAGGCAATATTGATTTCCGTGATTACATTAAGGCGCATCTGGGAGAGAATCCAGGTGATGTGCGTGAGATAGAGACGGGGCACAAGATTGGGGAACATAAGGGTTTGTGGTTCTATACGATAGGTCAACGTAAGGGACTTGGTTTTGGTGGTGGTCCTTGGTTTGTGGTGAAGAAGAACATCAAACGAAACATCCTTTTTGTGTCGCATGGCTATGATCCCGAGAAGGTGTATAAGGATCATGTGACGATGGATGACTTTCATTTCATTAGTGGTAATCCTTTCGAGGAAGGGTGGGATGAAGAACTCAGTGGAGAGAAGGCCATGCGTGTGACCTTCAAGATTCGGCACACCCCAGAGTATTTGGGTGGTGTCTTATCTCAGAAGGAGGGTGGACGTTGGTTCCTGCAAGCGGATGAGAAGATTCACGGTGTTGCCCCAGGACAGTTCTGCGTGGTGTAT
>JBGUGM010000002.1:0-35102 GCA_045111535.1 Bacteroidaceae bacterium | reverse complement strand
GAGAGCACCATCGAGGCGGCAGTGGCAGCCATTGCCGAGGGCATCTGCTACTATGCCATCAACGGACATCGCGTGTCCTTCCCCGGTTTCGGCGGTTTCTATGTTTCACTCAAATCAAAGACTACCAAGGTGCTCAAGGACTTGAAGCAGGAGGATGTGGTCAAATCACTCTGGCTCCACTTCGCCCCCGTCGAGAATCTTCGTGCAGTCATCGCTGGCACAGGCACCACTATCGTTGACGATGGTGTGTACGAGAACCAGTAAAAAGTTATTAACCAATTAAAATGTTTCTATTATCATGAAAAAAGTAAATGGAACTACTCGTGGTGCGATTTCATTCATGAAACGCCCCTTCGTCCTCAAGTATGATGAGAACGAACCGACGGTGTACAAGATGCAGGTTGTGCGCGGCACCGTCATCAAGGATGAGGATGTCGTGGCATACGCGGCCAATGCGGCACACGTGCCTGAAACCACCATCCTCATGGCAAAGAATGCCCTGTTCGATGCCATCAACTACTTCTGCTCACAGGGTCGTCGTGTGATGGTGCCACATCTGGGCTCGTTCGCCCCTGTGACCCGCTGCAAGATGGTGCGCACGGAAGAGGATTGTACGGCAGAGAGCATCAAGAAGCATGGGCGTGTGCTCCGCTTCTGGCCGAAGGGCAGCCTGTCCTCGATGGGCAATGCCGCCAACATCTCCCTCGTGGAGAACAAGGCACTCTCCAACATGGCTTGCGGTGCCTGTGACGGTGCCAAGAACGGTGAAACCTTCCTCGTGAATTCCGAGGGCAAGTATCTCGTTGCCCAGATTGGTGGCGAGGGTGCGTACAAACGCTTCAAGAAGAGTGGCGACACCTACACGCTGGTGCCAGGCTCTGGCACGGGTGGCAAGAAGGGTGCTGACGAGGTAGCCGTAGTGGGTAGCCTCACCGACCAGGACGATGGCGTGTTCAGCGTAGGTGGCATCCAGTACACCCTCAACTCAGGCACTCTGATTCCTGAGGCAAATCTGTACGGCAGTCTTGAACCAGCGTAATTCAACACCATTTCTGTTCATACCTTTTGCATAATGAGAAGGAGAGCCGTAGTGATTACGACTCTCCTTTTTTGTTAGGTACAACTTAGCAATTTTGTGAATTTCCTTGAATTATTGAGGTTATGCTGAGGTGCTGTCCCGTTCTGCCATCAAGGTGAGGTCTAGAGAAAGTGCAACCTTCTTTTGTGTGTTTATTTTTCAGAAAGAATATACTGATTGAGTTTCGAATCATTTTCTTGATAAAAGTTTGGATCTATAGAGTTCACTTTTCCCCATTGGATTCTAGCTTCTTTTGGGGACCCCTTCATCCATAAAATTTCTCCTTTTGAATCATATAAATTTGCGTCATTAGGATATAGCGATATTGCTCGATCAATAGTTTCGATTGCTTTCTTAAAATCTTTCTTAGTTCCTCGACCTTCAGCATAACAATATGCCAAATGGTTTAAACAACTATTTATATTCAATTCGCTCCCCTTTTGTGCATATTGGAATAAAGATGAGTATTTTTTTATATGCCCATATAACCACATCAATTCCTCATAACTTTTTTCATCATTTTGATCAGCGGCTTTTTCCAACCAATATGACGCCTGAATTGTATCTTTTGCAACTCCCATACCTTCTAAGTAGCAATAACCCATCCATCGTTGCCCAAAAGCAAACCCTTTATTAGCAGCTTTTTCATAATATGCTGCCGCTTTTAGAGTGTCCACTACTACTCCTATTCCATCCAAATAGCACCATGCAAGATCACATTGACATGCGGGATCATCGTATGAGCTACCTAACAGAAATTGTCTGACAGCCATTTTTTCATTCTTGATAACACCTAATCCATCTCTATACATCGCCCCCTTCATGTTATATGCGAAATAACACTTGTCTTCAATGGCTCGATCTAACCATAACAATGCCTTAACAGAATCCTGTCTTACTCCATACCCATAAGCATAACAATATCCCATAAAGTATTTTCCCATAGGCTGCCCACCAAATGCGGCATCCTTAAAATAAGCGGCTGCTTTATATAGATTCTTCTCAACATTTTTGCCTTTTAAGTACCACTCTCCTAAAATTAAACACGAATATGAATGATGGGCAGAAGAGGCTTTTTCATACCAATATAAAGCTTTTTGTTTATCTGCCGCAACAGAAAGACCTTGTTCATAATGGCGTGCTAAATTATAATATGCGTACACATAACCATTTTTCGCAGCCTTTTCAAACCAAGAAAAAGCCAACTTGGGATTCTTCTGAACTCCTTCTCCTTTCTCGTATGCAAGTCCTAAACTATTCTGAGCCCAGCTATTATTACGATATTCTGCATCATATTTAATTGATGAGATGTCTTGTCCATATCCCAATAAAGGAAAGAACAATACCCAGAATAATAATATTGATAGTCTAATATTCATAATTGTATGATTTTGTTGAATAGTCTAATTCATATTTTTTACAATATTCAATAGCTTTCTCGCTTCCCCATGCAGCAGCAATAGTTATGTATTTACCAACATCTGCTGTTTCCAATGTGGTATGTAGGTATCTTTGATAATATAGGTCTGCAAGAAACTTGTCAACATAATGCTTATTCCAGCAATCTGTTGCTTTGATTTCCATAAATTCAAGGTACTGACGTATATAATCTTCTATCATCCTTCGTGACTTATATTCATCACCTTTTTTATCATAAATATTACATAAAACACTAATAGAACGACTTTGTATATTACTCCATGGGGTTGAATATAGTTTCACTTTTTCAAGATAAGGAATTGCGGCATCAAAGTCTTCCAGCCCCCATAATCCTCTTCCCAATTGATAATAAAATTCAACTCTATGTTGTGGGAAGTCCTTCTCTATTTCATCTTGTATGGATAAATAAATATTTACAGCATTCTCTTCGTTACCTGTGTAATAATAGCAATCTGCATATTCCATTTTTCCGTATGCACTAAGCAAATCATTATCATCAAGAATACGATATTTTTCCAGAGCTATATGATAAGTCTCATTTATGTACGCTTCCTCAGCCTCTTCAAAAAGACGATCTATTTCTTCTTCGGACAAATTTCTTTGAGTTTGTTGAATAGTAGCATTTTCAACACCAAAAATAAGTTTGTCACCTGAAATGGAATAGCGTCCCAATCGTTTTAATGCAGACTGTCCAAGAAGCAATGGAGCAACTTGTCCGTGTATTACGACTGCATCCACATTGGTTAAAGTCTTATTCCCTATCTGAATCTTCTTCAAATTGATAATAGTATGATCAACTATTCGTCCATCTGCAACTTGAGATTGTGCGGTTCCTTTGATATCATCAATTGAAAGGTAGTCGTTTTCAAGCATCATCATTGCAACCGACTGAGAAATACAAACACTAGCAGCGCCTGTATCAAAAATGAGTTTTAATTTCAATCCATTCACAACACACGGAATCTTATAGACCCCACCATCCTTTTCCATTTGAATGGTCTCCTGTGCTCTCATTCCAATAGAACAAGAAAAAAATAGAATTAATATGATAAGAAATCTACACATGGTCTTTATTATTTAATTTGTTAAACATCGTATCTTCTTGCATACATTTCACCACACCATCATATCCAGGGAATAAGTGAGATGCATCGCACCTGTTGTGCTTGATAAACTTATATAATTGGGTTATTTCTTTTTCAGGAATAGTAATATGATAGAGATAGGGGACGCTCTTTTCTTTTCTTTCAAGAAGGAACTCTGTTAGAGATTCATCCAAAGTTTTGATGTTTCTGGAATTCCATACGGGTACATTCCCTTTCTCCTTATCCATCTCTATTGGTTTTTTTATTTCCCAAAAGGTCAATATACCTTCTTGAGCCCCAAGATTCGCATTGTCATAATATTTTGGATGGAGGACTCGTAAAGGATTCTCCCCTGCATGAAGTAATGCCACAGAAGTATCCATTGCCCATATTTCTATTCTTCTTTCGCTTTCCTTAATTTGAGCACGATTCCTCACCTCTCTAAACAATTCCGTCTGTCTTTCCATCCATTGTACATATGTTAATTTTTCTGGATTACTTATTCTCCGAACAGCACCAGTTACGGCAAAATAAATAGCAGTATTAATGTTTTGAGTCCAATCTAATAGGCGAGTTGGTATACCATGATGTTGAGCCAAAGCAGCAAGTTCGTATAACTCTTCTGGTAACCATGGTCCCTTGTCAATCAAAAAAGATGATCCTTGGGAATTCCAGGCCATAGTTTGTCGCATCCAGCGCACTTCTGGAACAAACAAATGACTATTGTCACATTTTTTGAAGAAATCTTCCAATATTTGATATTCCATGAATGCTTGGACGAATTCTTTGTTGGCAAGATTCTCATATTCCTTTGAAAAATCTTGCCTATCCCCATAGGTTTTAAGATAAAGATTTATCCTTTGAACAGATGGTCTTAGTTCATATTTATCAGATGAATGACCTCGAAAGATGAAATGCTTATTAAATTTATTATATAACAGACCATCATAACTTATATCGTGCAGAAAATCTTCTGCGCGTTCGTAGGGAATATCTTCTATGTAAGTATTATTTAAGGCTTTTATCATCTTACTAAGACAAGGATTTTATATGATGCTCATATTGTTTCACTTGCAAAGATAGATAATAATATGTACAACTTCCAAACTTTTCCCCAACTTTTTTCAAGAAAGATATGCAGAATGAGGGAATTATACCATTTGACTGGTTTGAATTATTGAGGTAGTGTTGAGGTGCTGTCCCGCTCTGCCATCATGGTGGGGTCTGGTTGCGGAGTGGGGTCTGTGTCCTCAAGAGGGAATTGTCCCTTGGAGGAGTGGATGATGTAGTCGGTCATCTGCTCGTTGCTGCTGAAGTTGTAGCCTGAGAGTTTGCGGATCTCGCCATCTATCTCCATGTAGGCGGCTCTGGCAAGCAGTACCTTTTCGAGGAGGGTGATACCTACATTATCAAATGGGGAACTTTAATCGCGGCTATCATAACCGCTCTTTGTGCAGTCTGCACCTTTTTATTAAAGTGCATCTAACATTTAATTTCTATAAGTAGATGAAATTACTCCAAATCCTTTCAACGGTTTCTAATGATGAGGGAGGTAGTTGATTGACCACCTCCCTCAATGTTATTTTTGTTATTTGTTATTTTTGTTATTTGACTTCTGTCTTACTCCCTTTTCTTGAAGAGGTATTGTATTGTCTGTATTTTTCAAAACTCTTCATTGAGTGTGCTTTTTTCGCCTTGTTATCCTCTTTTTCACAAAAAACAACACGAGAAACGCTTGGCGTTTCGGATTTTTGCATTACCTTTGCAATTACGAACAAATAAAACTCTAACAATTATGGCTCAAACAACTGAATTTAAGTATGCTCCTATGTTCCAGATGGGCAAGGACGAGACGGAATATCGATTGCTGACGAAGGAGGGTGTCTCTGTCGGCGAGTTCGAGGGTAAGGAAATCGTGAAGGTGTCTCCCGAGGCACTGACGCTGCTGGCGCAACAGGCGTTCCACGATGTGGAGTTCATGCTGCGTCGTGAACACAACCTGCAGGTGGCGAAGATTCTGCGTGACCCTGAGGCTACGGAGAATGACAAGTATGTGGCGCTGCAGTTCCTGCGCAATGCGGAGGTGGCTGCCAAGGGCATCCTGCCTTTCTGTCAGGACACGGGTACTGCCATCATTCATGGTGAGAAGGGTCAGCAGGTGTGGACTGGTTTTGAGGATGAGGAGGCACTGAGCAAGGGTGTGTTCAATACGTTCACTCAGGACAACCTCCGCTATTCACAGAACGCTCCATTGAACATGTATGACGAGGTGAACACGAAGTGCAACTTGCCAGCCCAGATTGACATTGAGGCTACGGAAGGTGCTGAATACCGCTTCGTGATGGTGGCGAAAGGTGGTGGCTCTGCCAACAAGACGTATTTCTACCCGATGACGAAGGCTACCATCCAGAATGAGGGCACGCTGCTCCCATTCCTCGTGGAGAAGATGAAGAGCCTCGGCACGGCGGCTTGTCCTCCTTATCACATTGCGTTCGTGATTGGTGGCACTTCGGCAGAGAAGAATTTGCTGACGGTGAAGCTGGCAAGCATCAAATATTATGATTCACTGCCCACAACAGGTGACGAGACAGGTCGTGCCTTCCGTGATGTGGACCTTGAAGAGAAACTCTTGAAGGAGGCGTACAAGATTGGTTTGGGCGCTCAGTTTGGCGGTAAGTATCTGGCTCACGACATCCGCGTGATTCGTCTGCCTCGTCATGGTGCAAGTTGTCCGATTGGCATGGGTGTGAGTTGCTCTGCTGACCGCAACATCAAAGCGAAGATCAACAAGGACGGTGTATGGCTCGAGGTAATGGACAGCAACCCAACAGAACTGATTCCTGAGGAGTATCGTCGTCCAGGCGAAGGCACGAAGGGCATCGAGATTGACCTGAACAAGGGCATTGATGCTGTACGTGCTGAACTGACCAAATATCCTGTGTCAACCCGTGTGAACCTGAAGGGCACCATCATCGTGGCTCGTGACATCGCCCATGCAAAGCTGAAGGCTCGTCTCGATGCTGGAGAGGGTATGCCTCAGTATTTCAAGGACTATCCTGTGCTGTATGCAGGACCTGCCAAGACACCAGAAGGTTATCCTTGTGGTTCGATGGGTCCCACCACTGCCAACCGCATGGATCCATACGTGGATGAGTTCCAAGAGAACGGAGCATCGTTGGTGATGATAGCCAAGGGCAACCGCACGCAACAGGTGACAGATGCCTGCAAGAAGCATGGCGGCTTCTATCTCGGCACTATCGGTGGTGTGGCTGCTGTGTTGTCACAATCAAGCATCAAGAGCATCGAGTGTGTGGAATATCCAGAATTGGGCATGGAAGCCATCTGGAAGATTGAGGTGGAGGACTTCCCAGCCTTCATCCTTGTGGACGACAAGGGCAACGACTTCTTCAAGCAGTTGAAGCCCTGCGCAGGATGCACGATTCTGTAAGTTAAAAACCTCATTCCTTTTAAGAAATGAAGCGATTGGTAACCATATGTCTGTGTGTGACTTTGGCTGTCTGTGCAGCCAAAGCACAACGGCGCATCTCCTGCACAGGTCATGGGGAGCGCATGGAGACACGTGGTGCTTCCGGTCGCAGCATCTCTGAATGCATCACGGAGTGGGATGCCAATCGTGTCTATCGTCAACCCGTGGTGCTCATCACTTTCCAGGATCTTGATTTCAGCATGGATGACCCTGTTGCCTACTATAACCGCGTTCTGAATGAGAAGGGTTATAACGAAGGTGTTGGTAAGGGATGTGCGGCTGATTATTTCAGAGAACAATCGGGAGGACTTTTCAACTTGCAGTTCGACATCTATGGTCCCATCAAGGTGGACACCAAAGCACAAGACAAGACGGTGCCAGACAACTACGGGAGATATACCATGGAGAATGCATTGGAGCAGCTTCGTGCCACTTGCAAGACCGACTTTTCCATCTATGACTGGAACGGTGATGGTGAGGTGAATCAGATTCTCTTCATTTGTGCAGGTTATTCGGGCACTGAGGTCAGGTATTATGTTTTCCCCAACAGCGAACTCACTTCTGAAATGGCTCCTGGTAACCTACCCATCTCGATGCTAAGCATCTCTTGCGAATTGTGGAAAAATGGGGGCACGTATGGTATTGGCACCCTCGTGCATGAGTTCTCCCATTGTTTAGGTCTGCCCGATTTGTATCCGATCAATCATTACGACAGCCGTTTTTCGATGGTGGATGAATGGGACTTGATGGATGGTGGCAACATGACCAACTGGGGATGGTGCCCACCAAACTACTCCGCGCTGGAGAAGCAGCTCTTGGGTTGGAAAACACCGACGGAACTGACCGAAAGCACGAGCGTGACGGGCATGAAACCTGTGAGCGAGGGAGGAGAAACCTTCATCATCAGGAACTCTGCCTATCCGAACGAGTTCTATCTGTTGGAGAATCGCCAACAAACAGGGTGGGACTATGGTATTCCTGGCAAGGGATTACTGATTATCCATGTGGACTACGACGAAAAAAGCTGGGGCATGAATGAGGTGAATGACTTTATGACCAACGACCGCTACTCCCTTGTGTCGGCTGATGGCAAGACTTATACGGATTGGAATCCCAGACAAGACGCAGGAAGCACGGATGGGTACACGATGGATGGCAGATTGCGCAGCAGGTACCTCTCTGGCTCGGCTTATCCGTACACGAATACGGAATCGCTGGTGGTGAACAGAGCGTTGACGAACACGTCAGAGCCTCCCGCAATGCTATTCCATGATAATGCGGAAGGCATCATGCTAATGTCTAAACCCATCACGAACATCCAGATGGATGAGAACGGGTATATCTCGTTTGACTTCATGATGGATGCAACAGGCATCGAGGATGTGAAGGATGGACAATGGAGGATGGACAATGATGGTTGGTACACCCTTGACGGACGACCATTGAGTGGCAAACCTACCCAACGTGGCATGTATGTGCATGAGGGCAAGGTGGTGATGCAATAAAGAATGACGACAATGCGCTGGTTTGAACCTAACTTACAAAAGCTGTTGACTGAAGCGGGCAAGGATGGCCTGCGCATCAATCATATCGTGCGCAACATCTGCAACATGGAACCGCAGCTGTTTGGCGAGGGTCATACCTACGAGGAGGCTTGGAAAGAGATTTACCAGTTCCTCCGCAGAGAAGACAAACGGGAGGATTCGCCCTACCACTACGTGAAGAACAAGCGTGGCTACTTCTTCCTCGACAGGAGCAAGTTGGCGAAGGACTCACAGATGACACTGGAATTTTAACATAAAACCTAAAACAAAATGGAAGACGTAAAGAAGTATTTGGAAGACGCTGAGGAGAAGATGGAGTTTGCAGCCATGCACCTCGAAGAAGCCCTCAGCCGCATCCGTGCAGGACGTGCCAACGTGCATATCCTCGATGAGATTCGTGTGGACTCTTATGGAAGCATGGTGCCACTGAGCAATGTGGCATCGCTCACCACCCCCGATGCCCGCAGCATCGCCATCAAGCCTTGGGAAAAGAATATGCTCAAGGTTATCGAGAAAGCCATCATCGACTCATCAGTAGGCATCATGCCTGAAAACAATGGCGAAATCATTCGTCTCGGCATCCCTGCCCTGACCGAGGAGCGCCGTAAGGAACTGACGAAGCAGTGCTCGAAAGAAGCAGAAACTGCCAAGGTGAGCGTGCGTAATGCCCGTCGTGATGCCATCGACAAACTGAAGAAGTCCATCAAGACCGGTACTCCAGAGGACATGGAGAAGGACTATGAGGACAAGGTGCAGAAGGTGCACGACAAGTACATCAAGAAGATTGATGACATGCTCGATGCGAAGAACAAGGAGATCATGACAGTGTAATGCTTCGGGCAACGCTCCGAAGAGATTACCCAAAGGGAACGATGCACGGACTCGTCATACGTAATACAGGGTATAGTTACACTGTCAAATCAGATGCGGGAGAGGTCTTTGACTGCAAGGTCAAGGGCAACTTCCGCATTCGTGGCATCCGCACCACAAATCCTGTGGCGATTGGTGACAAGGTGACCTTTGTGCCTCAGGAGGTGGAGGGTGACATCGAACAAGCCAAGCAGGGACTCATCACGGAGTTGGATAACCGCAAGAACTACATCATCCGCAAATCAACGAACCTGTCGAAGCAGTCACATATCATCGCTGCCAATGTGGATATGTGTTTTCTGATTGTGACGATTCAGCAACCCGAGACACCCCTCCAGTTCATTGACCGCTTCTTGGCAAGTGCTGAGGCGTACAGCGTGCCTGTGACCCTTATCTTCAACAAGATTGACATTGTCACAGAAGAGTGGCAAGACTATCTGAATGGTGTCATCAACCTCTATGAGACGGTGGGCTATCCCTGTCGCAAGATCTCTGCCACCACGGGAGAAGGAGTGGAAGCCCTGCGCTCCGAACTGCAAGGCAAGATCACCCTCCTTTCGGGCAATAGCGGTGTGGGCAAATCCACCCTCATCAATGCCCTCTTCCCTCATCTCAATCTGCGCACCAGCGAAATCAGTGATGCCTACGAGACAGGTAAGCACACCACCACCTTCTCGGAGATGTACGAAGTGGAGGGTGGGGGTTACATCATTGACACCCCAGGCATCAAAGGTTTTGGCACCTTCAATATGAAGAAGGAGGAGGTGAGCCACTACTTCAAGGAAATCTTCCGCATCTCTGCTGACTGCCGTTTCAATAACTGCACCCACACCCACGAACCTCATTGTGCCGTGCGGGAAGCAGTGGAACGTCACGACATTGCCGAAAGCCGTTACAACTCCTATCTCTCCATGCTCGAAGATGAAAAAGAAGACAAATATCGCCCAGCATACTAAGTGGAAACTTAGATTTTTCACTTTTCACTTTTCACTTTTCACTTTCTTGGTTTCTTTTGCTCAGTCTTACGAATATCATATTGAGAAGGGACTTGCCTTGGCTCAGGAGCAGCGTTATGACGAAGCCATTGAGAGTTTCCGTCAGGCACTCAGACTCTCTCCCGATGACATCCGCAATGCCTTGACCTATGCCAACATCGCCCACATCCAAGAACAGAAGGGTGAACAGATGAAGGCATTGGACAGTTATGACATGGCACTCGGCATCGCACCCCTCAATGTGCCCATCCTCAAGTCACAGGCAGACCTCTACCTCACTTTGGGCAATTACAACAAAGCCCTGCTCAATTACACCAAAATCCTTGATGTTGCCCCCAACAACACCGATGCCCTGCTGAGTCGTGCTTACATCTACCAACAGCAGCGCAATTACCAGAGTGCCAAGACAGATTATGAACGTCTGCTGACCCTCGAGCCTGACAACTACCCTGCCCTGCTCGGTGTTGCCATCCTCTTCCAGAATGCCAACAAACCACAAGAAGCACTCAGCAGACTCACCTTGCTCATTGACCAGTACCCCGATAAGGCGGAACTCTACTCCATTCGTGCCGAGATAGAGGCAGAAGCCAAGCAACCCGAACTTGCCCTCATGGATTTGGACAAGGCCATCACCCTTGAGCCTGAGAACAAGAACATGATTCTCACCCGTGCTTACATTCATCTGAAAGAGGGACACAAGCACCTTGCCAAACAAGACTTTCAACGTGCCATCCAACTCGGTATTCCACAGGGACAATTGAAAGAAGAACTCAAACAATGCAAGTAAAAGACGTTTTTGTGGCTTTTTTTCAATAAAAAACTGACTGGATAGCAAAATTATCATTTTTCAATTGTCAATTATCAATTAAAATAACTACCTTTGCAACGCAATTAACAAAAACCTGCTTCAGTAGCTCAGTTGGTTAGAGCACATGACTGTTAATCATGGGGTCGTTGGTTCAAGCCCATCCTGAAGCGCAAAAGAATAGCCACCTACGAATCCGCAGGTGGCTGTTTCTTTGTATACTGGGTGCCGATTACAACGGCATGTTAGGTTTCATCACATCGTGACATTTCGTGGATTGTGTCTTTGAGAGGGAATAGACAGCAGTGGCACGGATGTCCTCTACATTGGCAGCAAAGCCGAGGGTGTATTTGCCAGCAGGAGACTCCCAACTCTGGGTGGCTTCGTTGTAGGATGCCAAGTCGTAGTTGGTGACAGTCATCGTAAGGGTCTCGCTCTGACCAGGTTTCAGTTCACGGGTCTTGGCAAAAGACTTCAGTTCACGAGCGGGTTTTTCAAGACCACCAGCAGGGGCTGACACATAGAGTTGCACCACTTCCTTGCCTGCCACAGCACCGGTGTTGGTCACGGTCACAGAAGCCACGAAACCATCTTTTGTCGCCTTGACAGAAGGTTTGCTGTAGGCGAAGGTCGTATAACTCAAACCATATCCGAAAGGATAAGACACCTCCTTCTGCACGGTGTTGAAATAGCGGTAGCCCACATTGAGTCCTTCCATGTGACGGGTGTAGTCCTGGAACTCCACCTTGTTGTTGCCACCCATTCGGGAACGGTTGGCTGTCGTGGGGCGCACATTGGGGAAGTTGGCGCTGGAAGGCACATCAAGCAGGGTGACAGGCCATGTCATCGTGAGTTTGCCAGAAGGATTTGCCTTACCTGTCAGCACATCTGCCACCGAGTAACCCCCTTCCTGACCAGGTTGCCATGCCAACAGGATGGCATCGGGCATTCCTTTCCATGAAGCAGTTTCGAGCACATTACCCATATTGAGCACCACCACCACTTTCTTGTTTGCCAAGTGGAAGGCATTGCATACATCCGTGATGAGTTGACGCTCCGTGTCGGAGAGGGTGAAGTCACCATTCTCTGTACGGTCAGAGCCTTCACCTGCCTGTCTTCCGATGGTGATGATGGCCATGTCTGATTCCTGTGCCTGCACATCGATGACAGGACGGGTCACAGGCATCTCAGGCAGCACAGCCTTGCCCCAGAACCATCCACCACGTGCAGGAGACGCTGCTGTGATGCTGTTCTGGTAGTTCTGATAACTCTTATAGAGGTCAGCCAGTTTCTTGTTCACTTCCAGTCCCACCTCATTGAGTCCTTGCATGAGGTCAATCGTGTAGGCTTTGTTCACATCACCTGAGCCTGTACCACCAGCAATGAAGTCGTAGGAAGTGATACCGAACACAGCCACGCGCTTCACATCCTTCATCGGCAGCGCATTGTCTTCATTCTTCAACAGCACCATACCCTCCGTGGCACTGTTGCGTGTCACAGCAGCATGTGCCTTGAGGTCAGGCTTGTTGGAGAACTTATATCCCTTGAAACTGGGTGTCTTGACCAGATACTGCAGGATGCGCTTCACGCAGATATCGAGGTCTGCTTCTGCCAAGTCACCGCTCTTCACCTTATCCACGATATCCTTGATTTGTGACTCAGCACCTGGCTCCATCAGGTCATTGCCTGCCTTGATCTGTGCTGCAGTATTGCGCAAACCCGTCCAGTCAGTCATGACGATGCCATCAAAGCCCCATTCATCACGCAGGATGGTGGTGAGCAGTTCCCCGTTCTCCTGAGTGAAAGGACCATTGATGCGGTTGTAGGAAGACATGATGGTCCAAGGCTTTGACTCCTTCACAGCAATCTCGAATCCCTTCAGATAGATTTCTCTCAACACACGTTGTGACATCACTTCGTCCACACCCATACGGTTGGTCTCCTGCGAGTTGGCTGCAAAGTGCTTTATCGAAGTACCCACACCCTGACTCTGCACACCCCGCACATAGGCAGCGGCAATCTTGCCTGTCACGAAGGGGTCTTCGGAGTAGTATTCAAAGTTACGTCCACAGAGGGGCGAACGGTGTATGTTCAAGCCAGGTGCCAAGAGCACGTCGCATCCATATTCCAGCACCTCATTGCCGATGCATTTGCCCACTTCCTCCACCAGTTGGACATTCCACGTACATGCCAATGCCGTACCCACAGGGAATCCCGTGCAGTAATACGTCTGGGAGTCATTCTGTCTGGTGGGCGAGATTCTCACACCAGCAGGACCGTCTGTCAACACCGTAGCAGGGATGCCCAGTCTTGCGATGGCTTGTGTCATACCAGCAGCACCAGGCACTTGATGGGCATGACCACCAATCATGCCATTGTTGTCCTGTCCTTCGATATGACGATTGCCACCCACCACGAGCATGGCTTTCTCCTCGAGGGTCATCGCCTTCAGCACTTGGTCAATTTGGTCAGGTTGAAGTTTCACCTGCGCTGTCAGCAGGTTTGCACTCAGTGCCAGCATCGACACTGCAGTCAAGATAGTTTTCTTCATAAGGTTTTATATTTATGTTTGTAAAGATTATCCCTTCTTCCAGAATCCTCGGGTGAAGAGGATGATGATGGGGAAGATTTCCAGACGTCCAATGAGCATGAGGAAGGAGCAGACATACTTGGCTTCAGGACTGAGGATTGCCCATGAGTGGACAGGACCATAATAGCCCATGCCTGGTCCTACGTTGCTGATGCTCGACATGGCTATGCCGAACGCCTCGTAGTAGTCGAAGTTGGGGTGCACATCGTTGGGGTCAACACCACTCAGCGCCAAGACAAAGGCACCCAAGAAGAGGGAGCAGACGAAGAGGGCGACAAACGCCAACAGCATCTGCACCACATTCGTCTGGACAATGTTGCCGTTCATGCGGACAGGAGTCACAGCACGGGGATGAAGGATGCGCGTGAACTCATTCTTCAATACCCTGTAGATGATACTGAGACGTACACACTTGAAACCACCACTCGTACTGCCAGAAGAGGCTCCTGCAAACATGACGAAGAGCAGGACAGGCATCAACTGCACAGGCCATAGCGTGTAATCCACTGTCGCCAAACCTGTGGTGGTTTGCAAAGAGATGACCGTGAAGAGGCTGTGACGAATAGATGCTTCCACATCATGTGCCGCATCGGTATAGACAAGCACCACCGTACAAATCAGCGAAGCACCCAACACGATAATGAGGTATGCTTTCAGTTCGGCGTCGCCAAAGAACTTCTTCACCTTTCCCTTAAGGATGGTATAATATATTAATGTGTAGTTGATACCCGAAACGAACATGAAAAAGATGAGTACATACTCAATGGCAGGTGAATGGTAGTAGTCACCCAACAAGGCTGAATGGGGACCATAACCTCCCGTGGCAGTCGTGCACAACGCATAGTTGATGGCATCGAAGGTCGGCATACCGCAGAGGAGCAGTGCAAGGATACAAAGCAGGGTCAACATCACATACACGCCCCCAATCCACTTCGCAGCCACCGAGATGCGGGGATGCACCTTGTCGTGGAGCGGTCCTGTCGATTCTGCCGCAAAGAGTTTCACCTCACCCACACCGAAAGCTGGCAGGATAGCAATGGTGAAGAACACGATACCGATACCGCCTATCCACTGCGTCACACTACGCCAGAAAAGCAAGCCCTTCGGCATGGCATCCAAGTCATCGATGATGGTGGCACCCGTACTCGTGAATCCCGACATCGTCTCGAAGAAGGCACTTGCCACATCAGGCACATGCCCATCCAGCATGAACGGGCTCATGCCAATGAGCGTGAAGAGCACCCACACCATCGACACCACGATATATCCGTCCTTTCTTCCCATCTTCTTGCCAGGATTCCGTCCGAGCAGCACCCCGACAACACCCAGCACCAGTGCCAAGATGATGGCAGGAGAAAAAGCCTTCACACCCTCATCATAGATCCAACTGACAAACTGGCACAGCATCATCAGTCCTGCCTCGATGAAGAGGAGGAATCCCATGACTTTCGCTATGAGTTTCCAGTTGATCATTTGAAATACTTATCCAACTTCTTCAGCGTGTTGCCCATGCAGAACACCACCACCTTGTCGTCAGCCTGCAGTTGGGTGGCACCGCTCACCAGCATCGACTTACCTTCCCTCGACATACCTCCGATGTTCACACCATGAGGGAAATCCAAGTCCATCACCTTCTTCTTCGTCACCTTCGAGCCAGGCTTCACCACAAACTCAGCCACGTCGGCATTGCCGATGGTCAGCATCTTCACATTGTCCACATCACCCTTCAGCAGCATCCTATAGATGTGGCTCGCGGCAATCAGTTTCTTATTGATGATGGTACCGATGTCCAAGTCATTCGCCATGTCGAAGTAGTCGAGGTTCTCCACCTGGGCAATCGTCTTGCGGATGCCACGACGACGAGCAGCCACACAAGCCAAGATGTTCTGCTGGTCATTGTCCGTCAGGGCAATCAGCGCCTCCATGTTGCCATAGCCTTCATCATTCAGCAAGTCCATGTCATAGCCCTCACCCTCCAGAATCATCGTCTTGGGCGACACCAACGACTGCAACTCCTCCGTGCGCTTCCTGTCAGGCTCAATCAACTTGATGCCATCGTGGATGGAAGCCAACTTCCAACTGGCTCTCACCGACAACTTGCCACCGCCAATGATCAGGCTGTTCTTCACGGCAGGATAATCATCCTTGCCCGTCAGGTGGCGTATCTCACCCAGGTTCTCCTTCTTCGTCATGAAGAACACCAGGTCACGAGGCAGAATCTTCTCGTCACCATTCGGGCTGATGGTCTCGCCATCACGCTTGATGGCAACCACATGGAAATTATGCCCGTGCGCCAAACCAATCTCCTTCAGGGTATGACCCACCAACTGATTGTCCTTATTGCTGATTTCCTTGTCGCCAATCGGGTTCGCATCGTGCATCTTCACGCTCAGCAACAACAGTTCGCCATTGTTGAACTCCCACATCTGCCTCACCCAACTGTACTGCGCACTTGCCTTGATGTCCTCGGCAGCCAGCAGTTCAGGGTAAATCAGCGACTCGATGCCCATGTTCTTGAACAGTTCCAAGTTCTCGGGCTTCATGTATTCGTAGTTATCCACACGTGCCACCGTCTGCTTCGCACCCAACTGCTTCGCCAGCATGGCGCACGCCAGATTCTCGCACACGTTCGGAGTCACGGCGATGAACAAGTCTGCACGGTTCACCTCCGCATCCTTCATGCCCTGAATGGACGAAGGCTGCCTCACCAGCGTCATGATGTCCAATTCACTGCCCAGACGAAAGAGTCTTCCCTCGTCAGCATCAATGAGCACCACATCCTGACGGTCATTCGACAGCATGCGTGCCAAATGAGTGCCCACAGCACCCGCACCAGCAATAACTATTTTCATGACTTAAACCTATAAATTCCTTATCGCTTCCGCTATGCCCTCTGCATCCATGCCACAGATCCGTTGCAGTTCAGCCACTGTGCCGTGCATCACGAACTGGTCAGGGATGCCCACACGTTTCACTTCCACCTCATAGCCATGATCGGCAAAGAACTCCAGCACCGCGCTGCCCAGTCCACCGGCAATCACACCATTCTCCACTGTCACCACCTTCTTGAAGTTCCTGCCCACCTCGTGCAGTATCTCCTCATCGATAGGCTTCAGGAAGCGCATATCATAATGAGCCACACTCAACGTGGTCTGTTGTCCCTCCACCATCTCGATTGCCTTCGCAGCCTCCACTCCGATAGGACCCAGACTCAGCACTGCCACATCCTTGCCGTCCTTCAGTTTCCTGCCCTTGCCCACAGGCACCTCCTCCAATTCACACACCCAGTCGATGTTGTTGCCCCTGCCACGAGGGTAGCGGATGACAAACACACCCTTGTCAGGCAACTGAGCCGTGTACATCAGTCGGCGCAACTCCATCTCATCATAAGGTGATGAAATCGTCAGGTTCGGGATAGGACGCAGGAACGCCAAATCAAACGCCCCGTGGTGCGTCGAACCATCCTCACCCACCAGTCCTGCGCGGTCAAGACACAGCACCATGTTCAGGCGCATCGTTGCCGCGTCATGGATGATATTATCGTATGCCCGCTGCATGAATGACGAATAGATGTTGCAGAACGGCATCAACCCATCCTTCGCCATGCCACCCGAGAACGTCACCGCATGACCCTCCGCAATGCCCACGTCAAACACGCGGTCAGGCATCGCGTTCATCATGATGTTCATCGAACAGCCCGTCGGCATCGCAGGCGTCACACCCACAATCTTCTCATTCCTCTGCGCCAACTCCAAGAGCGTCTTGCCAAACACCTCCTGGAACTTCGGAGGACGAGGCGCCCCATCGTCATGCTTGATGCGCTCACCCGTGTCAGGGTCGAACTTGCCCGGAGCATGCCAAATCGTCGCATCCTCCTCGGCAGGCGCATAACCATATCCCTTCGTCGTGTGAATATACAGCAACTTCGGACCCTTCATCTCCTTGATCACCTGCAGGATTCTCACCATCTCCACCACATCATTGCCATCAGCAGGACCGAAATAACGGATGTCCATACCCTCGAAGATGTTCTTCTGGCGCGACAGCACCGACTTCAGACTGTTGCTGAAACGGATCAGCCCCCTACGGCGCTTCTCATTCAGGATGCCCCAGCCAAACAACTTCTTCGAAAGTTTATACCTGACATTGTTATATGTCGTGTTCGTCGTCAACCGCAACAGATACTTCCTCATGCCACCCACACTGCGGTCAATCGACATATTGTTGTCGTTCAGCACAATCAGCATGTCATTCGGCGTGCTCGCCGTGTTGTTGATGCCCTCAAACGCCAGTCCACCGCTCATCGCACCGTCACCAATCACAGCCACCACCTTCCTGTCCTCACCCTTCATCTTCGCCGCCACAGCCATACCCAGCCCAGCCGAAATCGAATTGCTCGCATGACCACAGCAGAACGTGTCATACTCGCTCTCGTCAGGATGCGGGAAAGGCTTCAGGCCATTCAACTTGCGGTTCGTGCAGAACCTATCACGCCGACCTGTCAGAATCTTATGTCCGTAAGCCTGATGCCCCACGTCCCACACAATGCGGTCGTAAGGCGTGTTGAACACATAATGCAACGCCACCGTCAACTCCACCACACCCAGACTCGAAGCCAGATGCCCGGGATTCATCGCCAACTCCTCAATGATGTCACGCCTCAATTCATCACACACGGCAGGCAACTCTTCCACCTTCAACTTACGCAGATCAACAGGCTCATCAATCTTCGTCAAATACTTATATTCGCTGCTATCTCCCATAATTCAATGTTAAAAGCATTGCAAAGTAAGACAAAAATGCCGAAATGACAAAATAATTTCATCCTTTTTTTGTGCATTTTGTCCATTTTGTATCCAAAGTTGTCCTAAAATGTGTTTTTTAGTTAAAAAGTGTTGGTTTGTGTGTGAAAAGACTATAACTTTGCACCGTCATCCACTACGAGGGGAATCCGAAAACCTCTGGCTGACGTTGTTAAAAGAGTAGGAAAAACTAATTGATAAAAACGAGAAAATTATGAAGAAAATGATTCTTGCTGCTCTTGTAGCAGTTGCATCTCTTTCAGCAAACGCACAAGTTTGGGTTGGTGGTCAGGTTGGCTTCAGCGCAGGTAAGACCACTGTTGACGGTAACAAGCAGGGTACCGGTGCAAACTTCACTTTCCTTCCTGAGATTGGTTACAGCATTAACGACAAGTTCGATATTGCTGTAGGTATCGGTTTCACTCACTTCAACGGTAACGGTGACGCTTATCTCGATTTCAACGGTTTGGACGACTATGCTTACGCTGGTCTTGCTGACGCTAACAGAAACTCTTTCATCCTGAACCCATACGTACGTTACAAGTTCGTTAAGTCTGGTGACTTCACTTTCTTCGTTGACGGTGGTTTCGCTTACAAGTTCGTTCACTACAGCGGTATCGATGACAACGGTATTGGTTGGGAACTCGGTTTCAAGCCAGGTGTTGCTTACAACATCAGCGATAAGGTGAGCCTCGTTGCACACGTTGGTAAACTCGGTTACGACTTCTCTAAGGTTGGTGACACTAAGACTAACGAGTTCAGCATCGGTCTTACTAACAACATCCTCTTCGGTGCATACGTAAGCTTCTAATCGAAACATTACATACAAACAAGATAAGGTCAGCAGTTTTGCTGACCTTTCTTTTTGACTAATCACCACATCTCCAGTTGTGCCACGTGGGGAGAGCGGTATTCATAATTTTTCTGCATAGAAGACAGCATGGCCTTTGCGTTGGTCTTCGGGGGGCAGGGTCATATAGTCGGAAAAGATGTTGGTGAGATAGTCGTGTGGACGGGCAGGTGCCATGAAGGTCTCCCCCTCGAACTGGATGGTAGAGATGGGGAAGATGTCGATGTTGCGGTGCATGATGCCGTAGCCGTTGGTGGTGATGACGTTGCCTATATGCTCTTTCTTGGAGAGCAGGAAACATGCCACAGTCCAAAGTATCCGACACCATGCACGTTTGGTGCCGAACCAGAAAAGTTCAGCCACAGAACGCCATGAGTAGTAGTGCTTGGCGTGGAGAATGCTGTTGGCCTTGTTGTAACCCTTCAGCACACGTTTGCAGAATGCTTTGGACACCTTCGGATAAGGCTCGAAAGGGAAGATGTCAACAAAGATTCCTTTGGGATAGGACTGATGGAAGTCATCGTCCGCCTCCACCAAGAAGGAATCGCGGTCACGCACCTTAATCATGGGGAGACGTGAGGGGTCGGTCTCAGGTGTCTGCACCTGCAACCACTCGGGCAGGTCGGCTTTGGCAGCAGCCACAAAGCGAGGGATGTCTTCCTTGCGCATGGCAATGTCAATGTCATCATCCCAAGGGATGAAGCCTCCATGACGCACAGCCCCGAGGATGGTGCCACCATCGAGCCAGTAGTCGATGTGGTGTGCCACACACACCTGATGTATCTCTTTCAATATCGCCAATTCCTTGAGTTGTATGGCTCTTAGGTGGCGTTGCATGTATGATTGTAAAAGGTCCATTATTTTAATGCATCATTGCTTGCATATCAAAATCTTTCTGTTGTAAAAGATGGTGCAAAGGTAAGGAAAAAAGGTCGGAAAAACCCAAATAAATTTGGTTTTTCTCTCACTTAGTCGTACCTTTGCACACAATTTAAATAGAAACGAAGAAAATGGAACAGAAAAACTTTAAGAGAACAACTGTGACGGCAGCGCTGCCTTATGCCAATGGTCCTGTACATATCGGACACTTGGCAGGCGTGTATGTGCCAGCCGATATATATGCACGTTACCTAAGATTGAAGGGACGTGATGTGATGTTTGTGTGTGGAAGTGATGAGCATGGCGTGCCTGTAACCATTCGTGCGAAAAAGGAGGGATGTACAGTGCAGGACGTGGTAGATCGCTATCATAGCATCATCAAAAAGTCATTTGCTGACTTCGGCATCAGTTTCGACATCTACAGCCGCACCACAAGCAAGACGCATCACCAGTTTGCCGCAGATTTCTTCAAGAAGCTCTATGACGAGGGTAAGTTTGTGGAAATCACTTCGGAGCAGTTTTACGATGAAGAGACGAAGCAGTTCCTCACAGACCGCAACATCAAGGGTGAGTGTCCACGCTGCCATGCAGAGGGTGCTTACGGCGACCAGTGCGAGAAGTGTGGTGCCACGCTTTCTCCTGAAGAACTCATCAATCCTGTGAATGCCATCAACGGCAATCCCTTGGTGAAGAAGGCAACGAAGCACTGGTACCTGCCTCTGGATCAGTATCAAGGTTGGCTTGAGGACTGGATTCTGAAGGGACACACAGAGTGGAGAAGTAACGTGTATGGTCAGTGCAAGAGTTGGCTGGACAGCGACTTGAAGCCCCGTGCCGTGACGCGTGATTTGGATTGGGGTATTCCTGTACCCGTGGAAGGTGCCGAGGGCAAGGTGCTATATGTGTGGTTTGATGCCCCCATCGGTTATATCTCCAACACGAAAGAACTCTGCGAGAAGGAACCCGAGAAATGGGGTACTTGGCAGAAGTGGTGGCAGGATGAGGACACAAGATTGGTGCACTTCATCGGTAAGGACAACATCGTGTTCCATTGCATCGTGTTCCCATCGATGCTGAAGGCACATGGCGACTACATCCTGCCTGACAACGTGCCCAGCAACGAGTTCCTGAACTTGGAGGGCAACAAGATTTCGACTTCGAAGAACTATGCCGTATGGCTCAACGAATACCTTGACGAACTGCCTAACCGTCAGGATGAACTGCGTTATGTGCTGACTGCCAATGCCCCTGAGACCAAGGACAACGACTTCACGTGGGCAGACTTCCAGGCACGCTGTAACAACGAGTTGGTGGCTGTGTATGGCAACTTCGTGAACCGTGCTTTGCAACTGACACAGAAATACTACGACGGCATTGTGCCTGAATGTGGTGAACTGACTGAGACAGACAAGGTGACATTGGCTGAGTTCGCTTCGGTGAAGGACAATGTAGAGAAACTCATCGAGGGCTTCAAGTTTCGCGAGGCACAGAAAGAGGCGATGAATCTGGCACGTATCGGTAACAAGTACATTGCTGATGAAGAGCCTTGGAAGGTTATCAAGACTGATCCTGAGCGTGTGAAGACCATCATTTACATCTCCCTGCAACTGACTGCCAATCTGGCTATTGCATTCGAGCCCTTCCTGCCTTTCTCTTCAGCAAAACTGCGTGAGATGATTTGCATGGACGAACTCAACTGGGAAGACCTCGGCAAGACTGACCTCCTGCCAGCAGGTAAGCAGTTGGGCAAGCCAAGTCTGCTGTTCTCGAAGATTGAGGATGAGACGATTAAGTTCCAGACAGATAAGTTGGAGGCAACCATCAAGGCAAATGAAGCAGCCAATGCAGAGGTGGCTCCCGTGAAGGAGACTGTGGCATTTGATGACTTTACGAAACTGGACATCCGTGTGGCTACCGTGCTGGAATGCGAGCGTGTGCCCAAGATGAAGAAACTCTTGAAGTTCAAATTGGATGATGGTACTCCAAAGGGACGCACCATCGTGAGCGGTATCGCCCAGTGGTACGAACCCGAGCAACTGGTGGGCAAGCAGGTGCTTTTCATCGCGAACTTGGCTCCACGTGAATTCAAGAACGGACTCGTGAGCGAGGGCATGATTCTCTCTGCAGAGAACTACGACGGAAGCATCAGCGTGACCACGGTGGAGAAACCCGTGAAGGGCGGAAGCCAGGTATGCTAACCAGCCCACGCGCTGGGCGACTTTTTTGACAGGTAGCATGAAGAGAAAGGCTGTCAGGATAGGGGCGTTGGTGTTGGTTGGAGCACTCATCATTTGGTGTGCCAGCCGTTGGGAGGTGTGGTTTCACAATCCCGAGGAAGACCCATATACGGCATCGGAAGTGCCCACAAGAGTGCTGTTGACGTTTGGGGATGAGGATGGAATGCGGAGCCGCAATGTGAGTTGGATGTGTGGAGATGAGGTGCAGGAAGCGTATGTGGAACTTGAATATAAGGGACAGCGGACTACTGACGACGGAGAACAGACAGCAGGTCATGGAATACGGATTAGTGCTGTAGGTGAGGTGTTCGAGTCGAGAAGTGGAAAAGCGGCATATTATGTGGCTCGTCTGCGAGATTTGGAAGCAGGACACACCTACCGCTATCGTGTCTGTACAGGAGAGAAGAAGTCGGAATGGTATGAGTTTCGCTTGGCTCATCAGGATGAGCACGAAACTGCCTTCATCTATATGGGTGACATCCAAGACTCCATCGGAGGCATTGCCAACCAACTCCTGAAGGAAGCATTCAGGCAGAATCCCGATGCAGAGTTCTTTGTATGTGGAGGAGATTTGACGGAACGCCCTACGGATGCCTATTGGGCTGAGACTTTCGAGAGCCTGGACAGCATCGGACAAACGGTACCGGTGT
Source organism: Bacteroidaceae bacterium (assembly GCA_045111535.1). Taxonomy (GTDB): domain Bacteria; phylum Bacteroidota; class Bacteroidia; order Bacteroidales; family Bacteroidaceae; genus Minthosoma. Next base: position 11,790 of record JBGUGM010000002.1, on the reverse strand, counting down.
TGACAGTGACAGGCAATCACGACTACCTGAAGGGGGTGATTGGCACCTTGGAACGACGCTTCTCGCTGATTCACTCCTTCTACCTCGATTCGATGGTGGGTGAGAACCAGGTGTTCACGGTGCGCTATAAGGATATGCAGTTGTTCTGTCTGGACAGCAATCGTGAGTTCTTCTACCTGTGGACACAACGCCAATGGCTGGAGGAGCAACTGAAGAAGAGTGAGGCGAAATGGAAGATTGTGGTGTTGCACCACCCTCTCTATTCGGTGAAGGGAGCCATGAACAACCTGATACAGCGCTGGATGTTTGATGACCTGATTCAAGAGCACGACGTGAACCTGGTGCTGCAAGGACATGAACATGCTTATGCCAGAAGGGGGGACAACGGACAACAGTCAACCATCTACCTCATCAGCCATTGCTCTCCGAAGGGATACCGCATCAACCCACCAGAAGGACGCTTCGAGAAGATAGAGAAAGACATCCGCACCTATCAGAAAGTACGCATCAGTGGCGACACCCTCGTTGTGACTGCATTCGATGCTGAGAAAGGGACCCTGGTGGACTCAATAGTAAAGGTTAAAGGTTAAAACCATGCGACGCATACAACTGAAGAAGTCATTCATATCCAGCCCGATTGCCTTCATTCACAATCTGGTGCTTGTCTATATCGTTTATGGCTTGTGCCGATTGACTTATCTGTTCGAGAACTGGGCTGTGTTGTCAGAAGGATTCGACACGCTTTCGTTCTGGGAAGCGTTCAAGGGTTGTTGGATGTTTGACACCTCGGCTATCCTCTACACCAATGCGTTGTATGCGCTGCTGATGCTCATTCCCTTGCACTTCAAGGAAAAGGATGGGTGGCAGACCATGGCGAAGTGGGTGTATGTAGTGCTGAATGCCCTTTGCATCATCGCCAATCTGGCAGATGCTGTTTATTTCCAATACACAGGAAGACGCACGACTTCTTCTGTCTTTCAAGAGTTCAGCAACGAAGGCAACATCGGTGATGTCATCAGCGTGGAACTGTTGCGCCACTGGTATCTGGTCTTGGTGGGCATCGTGCTCATCGTGGGCTTGGTGATGCTGTATGCCAAACCCAAAGGCAAATTGAGGGTGAGGATGTTGAAGGACAAACTCATCTACTATGTCATTCATCTTGCATGCTTCGGTGTCTTTGTACCCCTCATGATTGCAGGAATGCGTGGTGGTGCCACGACAGCAGTACGCCCCATCACCATCAGCAATGCCAATCAGTATGTGAATAGACCTGCGGAGGCTGCCTTGATTCTGAACACTCCCTTCTCGATGATACGCACCATCAACAAGAATGTGTTTGCTGACCCGAAGTTCTTCTCTCGTGAAGAATTGGACACCATCTATAGTCCTATCCACACCCCTGCTGACAGCGTGGTGATGAAGAAGAAAAATGTGGTGGTGCTCATCATGGAGAGTTATGGCAGGGAGTATATCGGAGCCTATAACGACTACGAAGGTTACACCCCCTTCACGGATTCATTGGTGAAGAAGTCACTCACCTTCGACTTGACTATTGCCAATGGACGTAAGAGCATTGACGGTATGCCTTCGATTCTTTCCAGCATACCACGTTTCATCGAGCCTTTCTTCCTCACCCCAGCGTCCATGAATGATGTGAGCGGTTTGGCAGGTGAGTTAGGGACAGTGGGATATGAGTCTGCTTTCTTCCATGGAGCAGAGAATGGTTCAATGGGCTTTGAGGCATTTGCCAAGACGACAGGCTACAAGCACTATCTCGGTAGGACAGAATACAACCAGGACACACGTTTCCATGGTGATCAGGACTTTGATGGCATGTGGGCTATCTGGGATGAGGAGTTCCTGCAGTTCTATGCCCTGAAGATGAGCGAGATGAAGGAGCCTTTCATCACCTCGGTGTTCACAGCCAGTTCGCACCATCCGTATGCTGTGCCTGACCGCTACAAGGACATCTACAAGGATGAACCAGGTGACCCCAACATCATGCACAAATGTATCCGTTATGTGGACAATGCCCTGCGCCTCTTCTTCGAGACAGCAGAAAAGCAGCCTTGGTACAAAAACACCATCTTTGTGCTGACTGCCGACCACACAAACAAGAACTCAGAACCCATGTATCAGACAGAACTGGGTGTGTGCAGTGTGCCTATCCTCATCTTCGACCCCTCTGATGACATCCAGCCCGAACGTCGTCATTGCATCGCTCAGCAGATAGACATCATGCCCACCGTGCTGAGTTATCTGGGCTACAAGAAGCCTTATGTGGCATTTGGACAAGACTTGCTCAGCACGCCTGATCAGGACACGTGGGCAATCACCAACAACAATGGCTTGTACCACTACGTGAAGGGTGACTACGTCCTGCTCTTCACCGAAAGTGGAGAAACCAAAGCCATCTACAACTACAAGAAAGACTGGTACCTGAAGCAGAACCTGTTGGGTAAGACGGGCAAGGTGGAGAAGCAGATGGAGCGTGAAGTGAAAGGACTCATCCAGTCTTATATGGAGCGCATGACCGAGAACCGGCTGGTAATTGAGAATTGATATATGAAGACGCGTAATCACGCCTTTGACCTCCTGTGCGGACTCTGCATTCTCCGCATGATTCTGCTGCATGTGATGAGCACGTGTGGTTACAGGAGTGAGTTCTGGTTCACGAAAGTGATGGCGTGGTCATTCTTCTTCATGTCCTTCTTCTTTTTCAAGGCAGGCTATTTCAACAAAGGCATTTCCATCCCCACTTTGCCCTATCTGAAAGACAGGGTGAAACGTCTGCTGGTGCCCTACTGCACTTGGGGCATCATTGGCAGCCTCATCTTCTTCGGATTCCTGCTGATCTTCCCTGATAACTTCCAGCGCTACTACAAGATACTGCGGTGGTCACACCTATGGGAAGACAGCCACGTGTGGGGTGACCCTCCCCTGTGGTTCCTCATGTCCTTCTTTATGTCGTATGTCTTGGTACATTTCCTCAACAAAGTGAAATACCTACGTTGGGTGGCAGTGGCATTCCCCTTCATCAGTTATTGGCTCTGGACACAGCACAACCCTTTGTGGCTGAGTCTCGACAATGTCTTCATGGGGGTGTTCTTCTTCTACCTCGGCAGAGGATGGCGCTGGTTGCAGGCACGAGTGCCCAAAGGGTGGCTCATCGTGTTGAGCATGCTGCTGATTGCTGAATTTGTGGTGGGGAACCGCTTATGGCACGGGGAATACGACATGAGCCTCAACAAGTTTGTGCAGAACCCGTGGGGAGCAGGCATCAATACGTTGTGTGCCTTGGTGGGCATCTCAGGACTGTTGTTGGCATTGCCTCTGAAACGAGTGCCAGGAGTAGGCTTTATCGGAGAACACTCAATGGTGTATTTCGTGGCACACTACCCTCTCATCTTCCTCTACGCCTTCACCCATATCGTGTTCCACCACAGCGTGGCACACCATTGGGAAGATGTCATCCTGATGATGGCGTTTGTGCTGATTACCTGCACATGGCTGGTGCCGTATGTGGAAAAAGTGGCGTGGCTGAGTGGTAGATATAAGAAAAAAGATGTATCTTTGCAGCGATGAAGGAACGCAACCATACTTTTGATTTCCTGTGCGGTATCTGCATCATCCGCATGATTTGCCTGCACACCATCACCTTCTGCGGACATCAGAACGACGAATGGTGGCAGGAGGTGATGGGATGGTCGTTCTTCTTCATGTGCTTCTTTTTCTTCAAGGCAGGTTACTTCAACAAGACGGTATCAGGTGACACGAAGGCATACATCACCGACAAGACCAAGCGTCTGCTCATTCCTTACGTGGTGTGGGGCACCATTGGCTTCATCATCTATGTCCTCTACATCCCCTTTGAAATCAAACGCTATCATCACACCATTGAACCCATGGAGTGGAGACACCTGTGGAAGACCAGTTCCTTCTGGGGCAACGAGCCTGTGTGGTTCCTCTTCTCCTTTTGGGCAGCGTATGTACTCGTGCATTTCATCAAGAAGATACACATCGTCAAACCTATCTCCGTGTTTCAGACAGTGGTGATACTCCTGTGCCCCCTGCTGAGTTATTGGCTGTGGACACAAGAGAACCCCTTACCCATGAGTCTGAGCAATGTGCCAATGGGCGTGTTCTTCTTCAATATGGGACGTACATGGAGATGGCTCATCGAAAAGATGGGACGACGCACCACCCTGTGCATCTCTGGTGTACTCATCGTGGCATTCATCGTGCTGAACATCCTGTGGCATGGGGAATATGTGATGAGCACAAACCGATTTGAGGGTGACAGCATGGCAGCGTTCTTCAACACAATGATTGTCCTCATCGGACTCTCGGGGTTCCTCCTCAAACTGCCCCTGCCACGAGTGCCTGTGGTCAACTACATCGGACAGCATTCGATGGTCTATTTCGTTGCACACTACCCTATCCTGCAATTCTACCGCTTCACACATATCGTCTTTGGTCACAGCATCTACGGGCATTGGGACGACTTCATTGTCCTGCTTGTCTTCGTGTTTGGTCTCTGCACATGGCTCGTGCCGTATGTGGAAAAAGTGCCTTGGCTGAGTGGACGGTGGACCAGCCCACGCGCTGGGCGAAGTTAAAAAATTGTACATTGTAAATTGTCAAATTGTACATGAATATAGCCTATCTCATATCTGCCCATACCGATGCTCCCCAACTGAAACGACTGGTGGAGGCACTGCACCCCGATGCCCACTTCTTCATCCATATTGACAAGAAGTCGGACATCACCCCCTTCACATCACTCTTGCAGGGGGACAACGTGCATTTCCTCCCAAATCGAGTTAACGTGCGTTGGGGCACCATTCTCGAAGTAGATTACCAGATGGCACTCATCAAGGCAGCCATTGACTTCCCCGTCACCTTCGACCGCATCTTCTTCCTCTCCGGCATGGATTACCCTTTGTGGAGCAACGCCCACATCACAAAGTGGTTGGAGAAACAAGGCGACAGGGAGATACTCAGTGGCATCCGTATGGACACCCGTTTGATAAGTCGTCAACAGCGTAGGCTTTACACCCACGCCCGTCCCTTCTTCCACTTTGAAGGGCTCAGCAATAAGGGCAATGAACGGCTCAGCATCATCTGTCGAAAACTGAAAGCCCTGATAGGTATGCGGAAGCATCTTTTCTTCAAGGTGGGTGGTCAGCGATGGCACCTCTTCAAAGGTTCTGCCTGGTGGTGCATCAGCGAAAGGCTCGCCACCTACATCTATCAGACCTATACGAACGAGACTGCCATCCGACACTACTTCGTTGATTCCTTCGGACAAGCAGAGACCCTCATACAGACCATTGCCTTCAATTCCCCAGAGTGGGCACCCCATTGCCTTCTCCACGAAGGGAAATACCCAGGGCTGGCGGCATTGACCCCTCTCCACTACATCCTCTACGAACCCGTCATCAAAATGATGGAAGAGAGTGACTATGCCACCCTGATGGCAAGTGGCAAGATGTTCGCCCGCAAGTTCATCAGTGGCAAAAGCGACAAACTCATCGAAATGCTCTATGGAAGAAACTAAGACCCAAAGACTTGAATGGCTCGATGCCATGCGTGGATTCACCATGATACTCGTCGTCGCTTATCATGTGGCGCAGTCGGGCTTTATGGAGTCGGAGAAAATCTCTGCCTCTCTCCCCTTTCTCGTGCTCTTCCGTATGCCCCTGTTCTTCTTTGTCAGTGGCTTCTTGGCATACAAAGCGAAATGGCTCTGGACACCTCAAAGTTTCACCGCCCTCACGTGGAAGAAAATCAAGGTGCAGGTGCTCCCCACACTGGTGTTCCTCTGTGTCTTCATCGTATTGCGCACCAACTACCCCTTTGACGAGGGCTTCCTTCGTGCCATGAAGACCCCCACCAAGTTCGGGTATTGGTTCACGTGGGTGCTCCTCCAGATGTTCCTCATCTATTACATCGTGGCAGCCCTCTTCCAACGCTTCGGCAAACGTGCTGAGAACATCGCCATCATCGTCTTGTGGGTCGTGAGCGTCTGCGCTTACGTATCTCTCAACCTGCCCAAGACACTTGGCAAATGGTACAAGACCGACTTCATGATGTACAGTTCCTTCTACGAGACCATGAAGTTCCTGCACTTCTTCCTGCTGGGTAACATCGCCCACCGCTACTGGCATCATGTCCAACGACTCTTCGATGCCAAGGGCTTCTTCCTCATCACCGTCCTGTTGGCATTCTTCTGCTGTGCCGACATCTTCAGGTGGCACTGCATCAAGCATGAGTGGACGAACCTGCCCAAGACGCTTGCCATGTACACTCTCATGCTCATCGTGGTCATGTACTTCCGTCATCATCAAGCCCTCTTCACCAAGCAGACACGCATTGGGCGGGGACTTCAATACATCGGTGTGCGCACCCTCGATGTATATCTCCTCCACTTCCTCCTCCTGCCCAGACTCCCCGAAGTGGGTAAGTGGCTCAATGACCACCACCCCAACTTCGTCATCGATATTGTCCTCTCTGTCGGCACGGCAATCATCATCATTGCCTTCTGCCTCCTCATCTCAGAAATCCTCCGCATGAGTCCATTCCTGAAGAAGTACTTGTTCGGGAGGGAAGATAAAATTCAGAAAGCCACATGAAACATCCAGCCAACATAGACGTATCAGTCCTTATCCTTTTCTTCAATCGTCCTGACTTTCTCCAGAAAGTATTCGACGAAGTGAAGAAAGCACGTCCTGCACGCCTCTTCCTCTATCAAGATGGACCACGAGGCGAACAAGACATGGAACGCATCATGCAATGCCGTCAAGTCGTTGCTGACATCGACTGGGAATGCGAGGTGCACCAACTCTACCAAGAGAAGAACTATGGATGCGATCCCTCTGAATACCTCTCCCAGAAGTGGGCATTCTCTATCGTTGACCGTTGTATCGTGCTCGAGGATGATGATGTGCCCTCACAATCCTTCTTCCCCTTCTGCAAGGAACTTCTTGACCGCTATGCAGATGACGAGCGCATCGGCATGATAGCAGGCTTCAACAGTGACGAAGTTACTCCCGACGTGCCCGATGACTACTTCTTCACTACCGTCTTCAGCATCTGGGGTTGGGCAAGTTGGCGACGTGTCATCGACCAGTGGGACAGCCACTACACCTTCCTCGATGACAAGTATGCCATGCAACAGGTGCGTGACCTGTGGAAACTCCGCAAGTACCGTCCTCATTTGCTTGACATGTGTTATCATCATCGTGACTCAGGCAAGGAATATTACGAGACCATCTTCCTGATGAGCCTCGTACTCAACCACCAACTTGCCATCATGCCCACACACAATCTGGTCAACAACCTTGGAGCCACCCCCGATAGCACCCACTATGCTGCCAACCTCAACACCATCCCCTCACGTCTGCGACGCATGTACACCATGAAGCGTCACGACCTCCAGTTCCCCCTGCGTCATCCCGCTCATGTCATTGAGCATGTCGCCTTCAAGGAGCACGTCTATCGCACCAACGCATGGGGACACCCTTGGCTCAAAGTGGGACGTTCCTTCGAAGAACTCTTCAACAACCTCCGCTACGGCAACTTCAAACAAATCGGACAAGCCATCCGCAACCGCTGGAACATCCTCACCAAAAAGAATCAATACAAATAAGAAAACTCGCTTTGAACCTTACGGCATAGTACTCATATACAAACACCCACAAAGCCTTTGAGCCTTGTGGGTGTCTGCATGATGTGATTACGATAGTTATTTCACCTTATTGGGCTGGTTTACCATTTGTGTCATACTCCTTGCCATCACGAATGATGATGACCTCTCCATTGCGGAGTATCTTCTTGTTGGCAGGCGCAGCCTCTGCATCAACATCCTCAATAGCATCCACTTCGCCCTTCACTGTGAATCCGAAGGAGAATTCATCATAAGTAGGACCTGTCGCATCTGTCTTCGAGAGGCTGACATTACGGAAGAAACCTGTCTTCACTCCGGGCGCAACATTGTCGTCTGCCTTCAGCGTGATAGTCAGAATATCACCACTATTACCTGTGAGAGGGTTCTTTGCGGTGCTGTAGAGCATACAAACATAGTGTCCGTCTGTGTAGGAGAAACCAATGGTGTGTTTTTTAGTGCATCTGCTGCCAGTGTCCACCAGAAACTCTTTGTCCTCATCCTGCACCACTGTGATGCCTTCAGGCAGGTAGAGGTCAAACTGCAAGTCACGGTACTCAGCACCAGGATTGTCCAGAAGGACTTCCACTTCCAGTTCTTCGCCTGGCTCTATCTCGAAGTCCTCGAAATACAGCTTGTCCGTTCCTGACAGTCCTTCTGCTTTACGTGTCTTGGCTTCAGAATTATCCACGCCAAGGATGATATTCACCACTTTGGTCACGTCAAAGACATTCACGATGCCGTCACCATTCACGTCAGCAGCTGCAAACACAAATCCATCGTTAGGTGAGCCAAGGATGTAATTCACCATCGCTGTCACGTCAAACACATTCACCGCGCCATCACCATTGGCATCACCAGCAAGCCCAGATACCTCCAATGCCACAATCTTTCCAAAGTTCTTCCATGGCTCTGCTGCTTTGTATGAGTCAATGAATTCAGCAGGTACATGGAGAGTAGCATTCCCTATTTCTACAGTATAGAAAGGCTCGATTTCAGTCTGAGGGATAGCTTTTGAATAACAATATACATCTTTCAGTTCACTGCAATATGCGAAAGCATATGCACCGATTGATGTGACATTCTCTGGTATTGTTACAGCAGTTAAGCCACACCCCCAGAAAGCCTCAGAACCGATGGACGTTACCTTGTTAGGAATGGTGATAGAGGTCATTTCGTGATAATATACAAATGCAGCGTTACCAATAGCTGTGACACTTTTAGGGATGAAAGATTTCTTGCACCCTACAACCAACTTATTGCTTGCTGTTTCAATGATAGCTTTACAGTTCTCTCGTGAATCATATACAGTGTTACCAATTTCTACTTGAATAGAGGTCAGTTCATGGCAACCGCCAAAGGCTCCTTCGCCAATGGAAACAACGCTGTTGGGGATAGTTACGGATGTTAATGGACTGCTAGTAAAAGCATACATACCAATAGATGTAACGCTATTCGGAATGTCTACAGAGGTTAAACCTGTTTCTTCGAAAGCAGTCCACCCGATAGCTGTGACACTTTCAGGGATGGTCACAGCTGTCACATCTCTGCAACCGCTGAAAGCAGCATCGCCTATGGATGTTACCGTATAAGCATCACCATTGTATTTGACGGACTTTGGAATGACAATACTACCTGTGTATTTCTTCTCACCCTTTATCACCTCGGCAGTTTTTGATTCCGCATAGAATTTGTAGTATATGCCGTCAATACAATTGTTCTCTACAATACTGCTTGCATCTGTCACTTCAAATGGCACACTTTTCAACACAGACCATTTGCCTGTGTCATCTTTTGCGCGGAGATTAAACATATGTTTGCCTATAGCTAATCCATCTGTTGCTGCATCGAACGTGAATGGTTTAGCCGTATTCGCAGGTAAGGTAACTACGATGGCTTTACCTTCACCAGGATCGGCATCATCGATAAAGTATTCCAATGCCACGATGTTGCCATTAGATGAATTCCGCACATAGAGTGGACGGCTCATGGTTGGAGACCATATTCCACTTTTTTCTTGTGCACGAATGTAGAGAACATGGGCACCAGCCTCAACCCCATCAAATGACATCTGATAACTGTTGGTGCCTATTGTGGGATTAAGCAGAGGATGTCCCTTGCCATAGCCAGGGTCAGTATCAAAGAAATATTCCAGACGGGCGAGATCTCCAGTGACAGGAGCCGGGGGGGCTGGAACAGAAGTTTCCACAATTTTAAACTTGCGACTCATCACATCTGTCCATACACCAAAAGCATCTTTCGCGCGGACGGACAACTCGTGTTCACCCACTGATAATGCTGAGATATCGGGTGTAAACGAGAAATCAAGATGTGCCTTATAATCTTGATCGGGCAATGCAATACTTGTTGCTTTGCCCACACCTGGGTCATTGCCATCAAAGAAGTATTCCACATATACAATGTCCTGTAAACGGTCAATGAAGAGAGGGCGACTCATCGTAGTCGACCATACACCTTGATCATCTTGGCTACGCACAGACAACACGTGTGCTCCATCAGGTACATCGCTCACATCGAAGGTCAATTGGTTATCACCCTCATGGATATTGCCAATGACCTTGCCTAAACCATAGTCAGGATCTGTGTCGAGGAAATACTCCACCCGTTGCGGCAATTGCGCCATCAACGACATCGCGCTAACGGCAACCACACCAAGTGTCATTATCCTTAACGTCTTCATTTTACCACTCCAACTTTAATCGTTACACTCATCTTGCTACCTTTCTCAACCGTAGTAGGCACAATCAAGTTTTGGATGACAGGACCTGCAGGAACACCAGAAAGAATGTAAGGATCATCGCCTGCAAAAGCACCATCTGTAAGGTTGGGAGCTGCAGCCAATACTTCTTTATCTACCATAGTCTCCGTATATGGCCAAGTTTTCAAGACCTTATTATTCTCCATGTTATTTGATGAATCGATGGCAGGAGTATCTATGAATACATTATGTTCAATCGTACAATCAGACACATATTCTTTACCATCTCCCATCATGCTTGGTACATTACCGATGCATGTATTATATGCAAACAAACTATTTGTCATAGTTGCTATATAATACTGATTATGACCTGTCATGATATTATTTGTAATCTGATGATTTGATGTTTTCCAATCGGTCAGACTGTATGGGCCAATGTATTCACAATAGTTTTGATGGATAATACAATTATTAGCACCATTATGAAGTTCAATTTTACCAACCTTACATCTATTAACAACTGTTCGTGCTCCGTGAATATAAATGCTTTCACCTAATGTAAATCCCTTAATAACAACACCATCGACATAAATGGACATATCAGCCTCAGCAGTTTCTCCTCCTTCTTGAATAATCCCATTCTCTTGTAGCCAATAACCTGGTCCCAACAACACAACACGCTTGGTGACACTAACATTTCCATAGGTCATTGGTGAGGCATCCACCATAATGGTGTCCCCTTCCTCTGCAGCGTTAATTGCTGCATTAATGTTCTTGTAGAGAGCGGAACTTCCTTCAACATTACTTACTCTCAGAATTTTTGCTTGGGCTGCCATTGCTATGCTAGTAGCAACCATCATAAATAAAATCTTTTTCATTGTTTGGATTTTTTTAGTTAATAATATGTGTTTATATACTCATCTCTTTAAAGGCTCCTTTCAATTTGACACCTCGTTCGTTATTCCACAATCTTACCTACAGTTTTCGTGTAACCCACGATCCCCTTAGGATTATAAATGTGTATATCAGATTCATCCACGAAAATGAAATTATCATCCTCGTCGGTGGCCATTTTATGCATACTCGGAGTAACGGTACTATACCCCCATTTCGTAAATCCTGTTGTTAATGACTGCCCTAAACTTTGTGGATTGTCAAATGCTTCCACACACCAATATTGTGTATTGTAGTCACGGTTAGAATCACCATATGTCAGTATATTGCCTTGTGAATCAACCGTAAAATAGAGGAACTTATTATCCTGCGTAGGTGGTATCTTCGCATATTCTTCCCATCTAGGTGTCGGTGACATAGTGTTAATACGATAAATTCGACGATTGCAAGGGGCATAAATGTAGTCTCCCTTTTTCACACAATTACCCTCTATTGATCTCACTCCATT
>JBGUGM010000001.1:0-18447 GCA_045111535.1 Bacteroidaceae bacterium | reverse complement strand
GGTGTGGTAAGATTGGGTGGTGTGAGATACCGCCAACTTTACATCCCTATGGATGACAAGAAGAAGGAATAATTTTACTAACCACCTCTCTTGATACCTATTAACGATGAAACTTAAATTTTTTTTACCTTTACTGGCTCTTGTTGCTTGTTCATGTGCATTTACAGCATGTAGCAGCGATGATGATGAAAGCAATGGGAGTGCTGCTGTGATTGAATATGGTGAGGATGCGTTGATGCTGGAAGGCTTCACTTTGGACAACATGGAGCCTCTTGTGAACCGTGCATCTGCTGAGGAGGATTTTCCTGAAATCAAGTTCCTGGTGTTCTTCAAGAACAATGCTGAGTTAAAGAGTGCCCGAAAGTATGATGTGGGTGTGGCTCTGTATGATGAGAATAACAATCAAGTGAAGACATATCCTTTGTATAATGATTTCAACTTGCAGTATAACCATGACTACAAGATGGATGATAAGGTGATAATCACGAAAGATGTGAAAGATGGCACTTATATGCTGAAGCCTATCTGCAGAGTGAGTGGAACGGAGAAATGGGAGGATTTCAACCTTTCTGATGCCTTGCCATTGACTTTAATTGTCGCTAATAACCAAATTAAGATGAAGGAGGCATTTGAAGGCGTAGAGGGCTCTATGAAGGTGAATAGCATCGATGTGAAGGGTAACGATGACGAGTCTTTCACTTTCAGTGCCAAACTGGATCTTTCAAGCACTTGTAAGAATACTTACATTCCTGTGTATCTTGCACAGAAGAATGCAGATGAAAGTTATAAGAAGTTGACTGGCGCTCTCTGGACAAAGAACAGAACAATCACGTTGTCTTATACACCTGATACGCCTGGTAAGGATACTTATTACATTGTGACGCCTCTGAGCAAGGAGCCTATCGCTGAATTTAATGTCACCATCAAAGGCTCCATTTTCTATTTTACAATCAATAATGTCGCTAATGAGGTGGAAGGTATCCTGGAAGATAACAGCATCAAGGGTACATTCTATGTTGAGAGTTATAATGACAAAGTTCTCAATGGAGATATGTATGTGATGCTTGGCACTTTGGATATGACTACTTTCCAATTAAGTGTTGACACATTGTTTGAGCGTCCTGATGAGTACCAGTTGATTCAACTCAACACACCTGCTATGGGTGAGCAAGCAGGTGAGCAGGCTGTGCCGTTTGAATTTAACCATCTTAACTATGATAGTTATTATTCCATCACTTATGGTGTGAGGGATGAGGATGGCAGATTTAAGGAGATACAATCGAATGACTATTTTGAATTGTTCACCACTCCATCGGCTCCAGGGGATCAATAAGACTTAGGCTTCGAAAGGAAGATAAAAATAAAAGGTGTGTTCTCTTCATTGAGTGCACACCTTTTTTAGTGTCTTATGATTACTTGGCTATATGGAACTTATCAAATACACATATATATATATAATTCTTTTATTTTAAATTTTAAAGAACTTATATGCTGATATTATTATAGGTGTTGATAATGTTGATAAGTGTATATTTTGATTGTAAATCAATAAATTAACATGTTCACAAATTGGTAAGATAGTGAGGAAAAATAAATGAAAAAAAAGAACAACTTTTTTTGGTGGTTTGAAAAGAATGAGGGTATATAAAAAGGAATGAAAAAAGCAAGAAAAGTTGTTAGAAGTTATGATAAAGTTTTCAACGGGGTTATGAACAGGTTTATCAACATTTTCATTGTCTAAGCAATTCCATGAAACGCTTCTTCATGGCTTCTTTCAATTCATTTTCATCCAGGATAAAGTAATTAACTACTTCATCGAAAGCACGTTCTGCTTTCTGACGCATCTGTGCCTTACCAGCACGAAGACCAGAAGAGAGGTCTGTCTTGGGAAGGAGTTGTCTGTTGAAGTTTCCGTCACTCATAATGAATGGTGTTGATAAGTTGTTGAAAACGTATGTTGATAAACTGTCAATAACCTTGTTGATAAGTTGTTTACAAGTGGCAAATGTACGGGTTTTTATCGACATGACAAATGTTTGAGAATGAAAATGATTGGAAAGTTTCTGTTTTTGGAAAGGATTCACTAATTTTGCAAGTGTTTATAAGTATGTAGATAAGTTATGAACAAAGTGTCGATAACTGACGAGAAGTATATGAGAAGGTGCATTCAACTTGCTCAGAATGGTAGGGAGAATGCACAACCGAATCCGATGGTGGGTGCAGTAATTGTGCATGGGGATAAAATCATTGGAGAGGGGTATCATGTACGTTGTGGAGAAGGTCATGCAGAGGTGAATGCCTGTGCATCAGTAAAACCTGAAGATGAGCATCTGTTAAAAGAGAGCACCATCTATGTGAGTTTGGAACCTTGTAGTCATTATGGAAAAACACCTCCTTGTGCTGACTTGCTTATCAAAAAGAGTTTCAAGTGTTGTGTGATAGGTTGTCAAGATCCCTTTGCCAAAGTGCAAGGAAGAGGTATTCAGAAGTTGAAAGATGCAGGCATGGAAGTGACTGTGGGTGTGTTGGAAGAAGAATGTAAGGCACTAAACAAGCGTTTCATGACTTATCATGGTCAACAACGTCCTTTTGTCACGTTAAAATGGGCAGAATCAGAAGATGGCTTTATAGATGGTCATATATCGAATACATACACACAGATGATTTGCCATAAACGTCGTGCTGAACATCAAGCCATTTTGGTAGGAAGAAAGACTTTTGAAGTGGACAATCCTTCCTTGAATGTGCGTGAATGGTTTGGTTCTTCTCCAAAACGGTATGTGGCTTCTTCTCAGTTATTGACCTTGCCAGAAGGTTATCATATGATTCAAACCAATAATGTTGCTGGTATCCTCAAGAGATTATATGAAGATGGCATCCAGACAGTGCTTGTGGAAGGTGGTGCAGATCTTCTTCAATCATTTATTGATAGTGGTTTGTGGGATGAGTGTTACATAGAAAAAGGAGCCTTGACCCTTCATGGTAAGGTCAAAGCCCCTGTACTTTCAAACGCAGTCTTGAAACGTGTCAACACTGATTTCGGGCAGCGAATAGAGGAATATGTATCTCTTTAGAAGATTCTGCTGCTGAAACTATCAAACTTAGGCAGTTTCTTCATAGAAGCAGGAATGTTTTGGTCAATGGCTGTATTGCCAAGACTCAGAGAATAGAGGCCTTCCAGTTTGCTCATGCTCTCAGGAATCTTGCCACCCAGTTCTGGATTGTCGTTGAGTGAGATACTCATCAGGTTAGAGTTGCCAATGCTGGCAGGAATCTCTCCCTTGATAGCATTTTTCTCCAAACTGAAATATTTCAAGGCAGGCAATGCAAAGAATTCTTCTGGGATGTTAGTGATGCCATTTCTGCTCAGTTTCAGGTTCTCCACCTTCGTCATCTTTGCCACCTTTGCACCATCCAAATCACCATTGTTCTTAGCCACATTACTGAGCCAAAGTTTTTTCAGATTGGTGAAGTCCCAAATAAAATCTGGAATCTTCTCGTCAAATCCTTGCTCCTTAGTGGTGTTGAAGCAGATGTCGAGCACTTCCAATGAAGTAAGTTTCTTCAATTCAGCAGTGAGTGGCTTGGTGTTGGCATTTCTTGGATACCAGATGAGATTCTTCAGATTGGTGCAAGTACCAATTTCGTCTGGAATGTCAGCAGGACCACTACTGATGCTCAGTACTTCCAACTTAGGCATTTGGCTCAACTGATGCAAATCGCTCTCTACATGCAACATATCCAATGTCTTCAGGTTGGGCAAGTTGACAGTTTCAGGAATCACGATGCCTGCTCCTTCTTCTGAGTTGGTGTTCTGAAGGATGAGGATTTCTAATGAAGGCATCATGAACACATTGGTTGGAACAGGATTGGCAACACTTCTGTCGAAACTGACATGCAACTTTTTAAGCGATTCGAGGTTCTGAATTTCTGGTGGGAGTGGATTTTTCAGGCTAAGAGAGAGATAAAGTTCCTCCACCTTACCTTCTTGGTTCAATTTCACATTTTTCCACTCGTTGAGAGGAGCGTCTGTACACCATCCCGTTTTGTTGTAATCGCTCCATTCGCTACCCCCAACTGTCTCAAAGATTTTCACCAGAGTGGCACGTTCATCCAATTTCTCATACTCTGGTACTTCTACTTCAGTTGTTTCAGCAGTTCCTTCTCCTGAAGTGGAGGAACCACCCTTACAAGACATGCT
The DNA here is from genome assembly GCA_045111535.1 of Bacteroidaceae bacterium. Taxonomy (GTDB): domain Bacteria; phylum Bacteroidota; class Bacteroidia; order Bacteroidales; family Bacteroidaceae; genus Minthosoma. Next base: position 14,246 of record JBGUGM010000001.1, on the reverse strand, counting down.
GAGCATGGCAATGGCAGCCATGATCATCATTACACTCTTTTTCATGATTGTTGTTGTTTTTAAGTGATTATAAAATAGTAAACAGAATTCGCTTGCAAATCTACACAAAAATATTGATTTATAAGTTATTCCAACATAAAAACTTCATGTTCAAGTGCTCATTCCATCAGAGGCACACCAAATATTGACACATCAATGTTATCTCCCTCAATGGCAGGAATGGCTGTTCGTGAAGCAACGGCAAGCGTGAGGATGGATATCTTCACATTAGGTACTTTTGCCAACTCCTGTGCACAAGAAGCAAGGGTGGCACCTGTGGTGGTCACATCATCAATGAGAAGGAGGTGTTTGCCTTGTATCATCTCGGAATGCACCAATCGGAAGATGCCTTTCACATTCTCCATTCGTTGCTGAGCATCCAGATGAGTCTGCGAGGGATTGTTCTTCACTCTCTTGACCACCCTTTTCAGTACAGGAAGTTTGGTTACCTCATGAAGCCCTCGGGCAATATAATGACTCTGATTGTATCCTCGATTCATCTGCCTTCGCCAATGGAGCGGTAAGGGAATGATACAGTCAATATCATCAAAGAAATGACATTCTTTCAATGTCTGTGCATAGATGGAAGCCAAATGGATGGCTACTTCTGGATGCCCGTAATACTTGATGTTGTAGATGATGTGGCGTGTCTTGTCCCCATCATGATGAAACATACTGACAGCCCTTTCAATGGGAAAGAGTCCCCAAAACTGCTTCTCCAAAGCACTGTGCTCGACGGTGTGATAGTCAGTATATGGCAAGTGCATCAAACAAGCATGACAGATAGAAGATTCTTGAGGTGTCAAGCGGTTTCCACACATACAACATGGACGTGGAAACAAGAAATAGAAGATATCAGTCCATATACTCATCACACTCATCCAAGCCCCCCACTATTTTCATAATGTCATCCATCGCAAATCCTCTACCCAACGCAAAACGGATGAGTTTGCCTCTGATTTCATATTCGTTCTTTCCTTTCACGGTAGGAAGTTTCTTCTGTATCATCTCACGTAGAGCACCCAAACTGTCCTCTTCTTTCAGTTCCTCCAATCCCATTTCGATATGCTTGGGAGCAATCTTCCGCATCTTCAGTTCTTGTTCAATGCGTACCCGACCCCAATGGTTGTAGCGGAACTTATCCTTGACAAATGCTCGTGCAAATCGTTCCTCATCAATGAACTTCTCTTTGACTAATCGAGCCACAATCCTTTCAGCCATATCATCAGTCACTTCCCAACGTTTCATCTTCTTCATCACATCGTGGCAGCATTGCTCACTCATAGCACACAGAGCAGAAAGCCTTTGGTAAGCCTCCTGCTCCGTGTATATGTGTTTTTTCTTTTCCATAAGGAGAGAAAGAAACGTCCTTTTTCTATTTCTTCAAAACGACATTGATCATCTTACCTGGCACAACGATGACTTTCGCCACAGTGAAGCCTTCCATCCACTTGGCTGATTGTGGGTCAGCAAGTGCTGTCTTCTCAGCCTCTTCCTTGCTCACATCAGCAGGGAACTCCAATGGGAAACGTGCCTTACCGTTGAACGCCACCATCATCTTCACAGAGTCCTCTTTCAGGTAGTCCTCGTTGAAGGCTGGCCAAGGAGCATCACAAACCGTAGTGGTGTGTCCCAGCAAGTGCCAGAGTTCTTCTGCCAAATGAGGACAGAATGGAGCCAACAGGATGGTGAGTGCTTCCTTCACCTCACGGCTTGTGCTCTTCAATTTCGTGAGTTCGTTCAAGCACACCATAAAGGCAGCGATGGATGTATTGTATGAGAACACTTCAATATCTGTAGTCACCTTCTTGATGAGAGTATGCAAAGCCTTGAGTTCCTCCTTAGATGCAGCACCATCGGTTGCGTTGATGGTACCATCCTCGTTGGTCATGAACTTCCAGAGTTTCTTCAAGAATCTGTGGCAACCATCGATACCATTCGTATCCCAAGGCTTGCTCTGCTCCACAGGACCCAGGAACATCTCGTAGAGACGCAAGGTGTCAGCACCAAACTTCTCCACAATCATGTCGGGATTGACCACGTTGAACATACTCTTCGACATCTTCTCCACAGCCCATCCACAGATGTACTTGCCCTCATCGTTGAGGATAAATTCTGCAGTTGCATACTCTGGACGCCAAGCCTTGAAGGCTTCTACATCGAGGATGTCGGCACTCACAATGTTCACATCCACATGGATAGGAGTGACATCGTAGCCATCCTTCTTATCAGACGAAACAAACGTGTTCGTGTCCTTGATGCGATACACAAAGTTGCTTCGTCCCTGAATCATGCCTTGATTGATGAGCTTCTGGAAAGGTTCTTCCTTGCAGGAAATACCCAAATCGAAGAGGAACTTATTCCAGAAACGGCTGTAAATCAAGTGACCTGTGGCATGCTCGCTACCACCCACATAGAGGTCAACATTCTGCCAGTACTCATCCGCATCTTTGCTCACCAGCGCCTCGTTGTTGTGTGGATCCATATAGCGGAGATAGTAAGCCGAACTACCTGCAAAGCCTGGCATGGTGTAGAGTTCGATAGGGAACACGGTCTTATTATCTATCTTCGTGTTCTCCACAATCTTCTTGTTCACCTCGTCCCAAGCCCAAACAGTAGCGTTGCCGAGTGGTGGCTCACCTGTCTCAGTAGGCAGGAACTTGTCCACCTCAGGCAATTCGATAGGCAGACACTCCTCTGGAATCATCGTGGGGATGCCATTCTTGTAATACACAGGGAAAGGTTCACCCCAATAACGCTGACGAGAGAAGATGGCATCACGCAGACGGTAGTTCACCTTCACACGACCCAATCCTGCTTCCTTCACATACTTCTTGGTGGCAGCAATGGCTTTCTTCACAGTCAGTCCGTTGAGGCTGAAATCGATGTATGGCTTCACATCCTTGCGAGGTGAGTTGCATACAATACCTTCCTTGGCATCGTAACTCTCTTCACTGATGTCAGCACCCTCAATCAATGGGATGATGGGGAGGTTGAAGTGCTTGGCAAAAGCATAGTCACGACTATCGTGAGCAGGTACTGCCATGATGGCACCTGTACCATAACCAGCCAAGACATATTCTGAAATCCAGATAGGATTCTTCTCGCCTGTGAAAGGATTGATGGCATAAGAGCCAGAGAACACACCTGTCACTTTGTGGTCAATCATGCGTTCACGCTCTGTGCGTCCCTTCACATACTTGATGTATTCCTCCACAGCACCCTTCTGCTCTGCTGTGGTCACCTTGTCCACCAGTTCACTCTCAGGAGCCAAAACCATGAAAGTCACACCAAACATCGTGTCAGCACGAGTAGTAAAGATGGTAAAACTCTCGTCGCTATCTGCAATCTTAAATTCTACCTCAGCACCCTCAGAACGTCCAATCCAGTTCTTCTGAGTTTCCTTGATGGAATCGCTCCATTGAATCGTCTCAAGACCATCTAACAATCTCTGGGAATAAGCAGAAACACGCAAGCACCACTGGCGCATCTTCTTCTGCTCTACAGGGAAACCACCACGCACACTCACACCATCCACTACTTCATCATTTGCCAACACAGTACCCAAACCTGCACACCAGTTCACCATCGTCTCACCCATAAAGGCAATGCGGTAGTTCATCAGCACATCGCTCTGCTGCTTCTCATCCATTGCTTTCCACTCGGCAGCGGTGAACGAAAGGTTCTCTGTTTGAGCCACATCCAAGCCTTCAGTACCTTTCTCCTCAAAGTGCTTGATCAATTGCTCAATGGGTTGAGCCGACTGGCACTTGTTGCAGAAGAAGGAGTTGAACATCTTTTGGAAAGCCCACTGTGTCCATTTGTAATAGTTAGGAGCACAAGTGCGCACCTCTCTGTCCCAATCGAAGCAAAAGCCAATCTTGTCCAATTGCTCGCGATAGCGGTCAATGTTCTGGAAGGTGGTCTTTTCAGGGTGCTGACCTGTCTGGATGGCATACTGCTCAGCAGGCAATCCATACGCATCATAACCCATTGGATTCAGGACATTAAAGCCCTGCAATCTTTTGTATCGTGCATAAATATCACTGGCGATATATCCCAGAGGATGTCCCACGTGCAGACCTGCTCCACTTGGATAGGGGAACATGTTCAACACATAAAACTTGGGTTTGCTCTTATCCTCGACAACTTTGTAGGTCTTTTCCTCCACCCACTTCTGCTGCCATTTCTTCTCAATCTCTCTAAAATTGTATTCCATTGTTGGTGATGTTATTAAGCGTCAAAAATAAAAATCGCCCAGCGCATGGGCTGATTTGGCTGCAAAGTTACGCATAAGTGTGGACAATACAAAGAGAAACATGATTTTTCCCTTTGAATATCAGATGAAAATGCTGTTACTCAATCCAATTATCCCTATCCAAATTACGATAACCTATGGCTTCAGCGATATGGGAAGATTGTACATTCTCCACTCCTTCAAGGTCAGCAATGGTGCGTGAAACTTTGAGGATGCGGTCATAGGCACGTGCAGAGAGGTTGAATTTCTTCATCGCTGTACGCAGAAGATTGAGGGCTTGGTCATCAAGTTGCACATACTTCTGCAAGAGGGCTGTGGTCATTTGTGCATTGCAATGGATCCCCTTCATGCCCTTGTAGCGTTCACTCTGAATCTGACGGGCTTTGAGCACCCGTTCACGGATAGTAGCAGAGGATTCGCCTTTGGGTGCTTTGGCAATGTCTTCGAAGGGCACACTTTCCACTTCAACTTGAAGGTCTATCCTGTCCATCAAAGGTCCACTAATCTTGTTCATGTATCGTTGAATCTGTGCAGGTGTGCAGACACATTTGCGGGTGGGGTGATGATGATAGCCACAAGGGCAAGGATTCATGGATGCCACCAACATGAAGGAGCACGGAAGCGTGAGGTTGTAACGTGCTCGAGAGATGCTGATGATGCGGTCTTCGAGGGGTTGTCGAAGGGTTTCGAGGACACTGCGATTGAATTCAGGCAGTTCATCCAGAAAGAGCACCCCGTTATGCGCCAGACAAATTTCCCCAGGCATGAAGATGTTGCCACCTCCTACCAAAGCCACATCCGATACCGTGTGGTGAGGTGCTCGAAATGGTCTTTGACTGATGAGTGAGGTGTCCTTCTTTAAAGTACCCGCAATGGAATGTATCTGTGTGGTTTCCAGACTTTCACTCAAAGTGAGGGGTGGAAGAATGGAAGGAAGACGTTTTGCCATCATAGACTTTCCACAGCCGGGCGAACCTACCAAAACAATATTGTGTCCGCCAGCCGCTGCCACCTCGAAAGCACGCTTCACATTGGATTGTCCCTTCACCTCATCGAAATCATATGGGAAAGAGAACAGTTGAGAGTAGAATTCTTCACGTGTATTGACGACAGTAGGTTCGATGTGGTTGATGCCTGTAAAGAACCCCACGATGTCATTCAGATGACTCACACCATAGACTTTCAACTTGTTCACCACTGCTGCTTCACGGGCATTCTCTTCGGGTACAAACAGGGCTTCATACCCCAGTTCCCTTGCCTTGATGGAGATAGGGAGTACACCCTTCACGGGGAGGATGTTACCATCCAATCCCAACTCTCCCACAAACATGAAGCGTTCGGGCTGTTCTATCGTCATCAGGTCACAGGAGACCATCACACCTATTGCCATAGGGAGGTCAAATCCTGAACCCTCTTTCCGCACATCAGCAGGAGCCAGATTGACCACCACAGACTTGTTGGGCAGTTTGTAACCATTCACACGCAGCGCTGATTGTACACGTTCCTGACTCTCCTTCACAGCACTGTCAGGTAATCCTACAATCGTGAATTTAGGATTGTTTCCCCCCTCGAAGTTATCCACTTCCACTGTCACCACCATGGCGTCCAATCCCTGCAATGCTGCGCTGTGTATTTTCGAAACCATCTGTTTTTTTCTTCCTAATGAATGTGTTTTTTCAGTATGTCACTCAATTGGTTGACATCATCACCACAGTCAAGCACTTTGTGGCTCTTGTCTGTCAAGATATAATAAGGAACGGTATTGATGCCAAGTGTCTTGATGGCTTTCGATTCGAAGCCCAAGCCATCACAACAATGGAGAATGTATGTGGCTGTGGTGTCAGGACGAATGACGTCTTCCCAACGGTAGCGTTCCACATCGAGTGAGATGGCCACCAAACGCACTTTGCCATTATCACGATAGTCTCCCAACGCATTCTTCGTTCTCCAGAGGAAGTCAGCGCCATTCGGCATCCATGTTGACCAGAAAGCGATGAGGGTGTAGTCTTTGGTTGACTGCCACAGTTTGACGCTTTTCTTCTCTTTGTTGGTGAGGGTGACATCGGGTAAGGTCTTGCCGATTTGTCGCTTCTCAGCATTGGTGACCTTGCTTTCGATGTCCAGCAATTGGTGATGATGAGGATGTTTGGGTCGGAGCACCTTCAGAAGTTCCATGAGTTCGGTGTTGCTCACCTCTTCGTTTTGTACAAAGTAGTGGTCAAAGAGATAAAGGGCAACAGGTGAGGCAGGATTGTCCTTGATGTAGGTTCTTGCCATATTTGTCGTCAAGGAGGGGTTCATCGTGTAAGTCTCCTCCCTGAACTTATTCATGAGTTGGTTCTCCTCACTGCCATTCACCACATAGTTTTTCAAGTCATTGGCAGTGGCTTCATATTCGAGGTCTTCTCCTGGTCCCACGAAGATGACTTGCTCCACTCCATTGGGGAACACCAGGATGTATGGTGTCACCTCCTCTACCTCTCCTCTGTAGCGGAACTTACCCTCTTGGATGTTGATGGTGTCAAGCCGGGCAAGGTCTCCGTTCAGGTTGTAGATGTAGAGTTCCCCTGCCTGCATGTCACGAAAGTTTCCCCTGATGCGGAAACTGTCGCCACCAGGACCACAGGAAACCAAGACAAGCAGGATGAATATGTAGAGAAAATGCTTCATTCCTTGTTATAATCCGAAAATTCTGCATCATTGGCAGCACGCTTTGCCAGCGAAGGATCAAGGGCAATCGCTTTGTCAAGATTCTCCTTCACCTCTGACTTGTCTTCCATGCGGGCAGCAAGGACGGCACGCAGGTAGTAAGTCATAGCATCGGGGTTCTTGATGTTGCCGAGTGTCTTGAGGGCATCAGCATAGTCTTGTGAAAGGATATTGGCAAGGGCAGCACTGTTGTTGGCAGACTTGGCAAACTTAGCAGAAGCCTGTGGGTAGCGTCCTTGTGCCACATAGAGGTGGCCAGTAGCCTCATCAAAGTTGTTGGCATTGACACCCTTGGCAATGAACATCTCAGCATCCTGGAAGTTTCCATTCTGAATGGCGAGCATACCGAGGTTCACGTTGGGTTCAGCAGCATTGGAATTGATGCTGAGTGCCTGACGCAGATAAGATTGTGCTGTCTCATTGTCACCACGACGCATGGCCAACTCACCCAAGTTGTTGTAAGCACGGTAGTCGTTGGGGAAGAGGCTCACCACCTTCTTCAGGATGCTTTCCTTCTGTGCATCGTTAGTGGAGAGGATGTTGGCAGCATAAATGAGTTCCTCGATGCTCAGTTTGGAAGCATCGCCATTCACCAACTCCATGATGGCATCATCGCTGCGACCAATCACATCATAATTGATGACCATGCGGGCACGACGCAACTCTGGCAGCACGGCATCAGCAAGTTCCTTATACACCACAGCCACATTGCGGATTTCACGTTCACGCTGCTCGGGGTCTTGATACATGGAGAGCACACGCAAGATAATCTCCTTATCCTGCAAGTTGGATTGTGATACCAATGCCTGGAAACCTTCCCAGTCTTCTGCTGTATATTTTGTATCTACATTGGTGCTGAGTTGGTTCTGCTTGAGTTGCTGATTCACATAACCCTCTGACACCTCACCACGCTTTTCAGCCAGACGTTCATTGATGGCATAGGCACCATCAGGAGAAGCGTAGGCACTCACTTCGATATTGTTAAGCACGAGGCTCTGCTCGTCACTCTTGATGTTCTTCAAGGTGGTGATGAAGTCTTGTACAGTCTGACTGTTTAGTTCGCTGCCACGCAGGTTGGCTTGTCCAATCAGGAACTTCACGGCAGCCTCCTGTTTCTGGTTGATGACGCGCTGGAAGTTGTCGGGAGCCACACCGTAGTTGGCTGTCTTGGCAGTCTTCGTGATGAGGGAAGCGGTACATTGTGTGCCATAGCCAATCTTCACTGTTGGCATCTTCACACTCTTCTTGCCCACCTTGGCATTGAACTGCATCATCAAGTCACTCTTCTCCATGCCATCCTCGAAAGGTACAGAGAAACGCATCGTGGCATGACCACCATTCTTATAGGAGATAATCATGTTGTTGGCTTCCACCTTCTCACCCTGCAAGGTGTAGGAGTCACCTGCTGAGGAACCTCCATCCCATTTCAGCACGGGTGTACATTCGATGACTGCCTTCTTGTTCATCAACTTGGCAGGCACGTTGATGCTGATGGTGGCAGGCACCTCACCTGCCAAATATTCCAACGGAGTGGGAGACACAGCAAAGTTGTCCGACACAAATGCTTTCTGCTTACTGCAACCTGACAGCAACACAACTGTCATGGCTGATAATACATAAATACTCTTCTTCATATTGTTAGTTTTTTGTATATTTTCTACTTAAACGCCGTACAGGATACCACACGGAGAGGAATCCTACGGCAATGACTGTGACAAACACTAGCGCCACATCCCATGCACGTACACTGACTGGATAGGCATCGATGATGTAACTTCCTTCGCTGTCGCCAAAGCGAATCAATCCAAACTCCTGCTGCAACCAGCACAACAGCAATCCGATGGCAATGCCGATGACAGCACCCAAGAGAGATATCATTCTGCCCTCCACCATGAAGATGCTGCTGATCTGGTGCTCGTTGGCACCCAGATTCCGTAGCGTGATGGCATCTTGCTTCTTGTCAATGATCAGCATCGACAACGAGCCAATGATGTTGAAGCAGGCAATCATCAGGATGAACGTCAGGAAGATGTAGGAGATGAGTTTCTCTATCTGCATGATCTTGAACGTGTCCTCCTGTTGCTCGTAGCGGTCTTTCACCAGGTATTTCTCACCCAGCATCTCCCGCAGGCGTGTCTTCACCTTTCCCACATCGGCACCTTTCCTCACCTTCAACTCCATGGCTGACACTTCGCCTTCCCGTTCAAAGAGCCGACGGGCAAAGGCGATGTTGGTGATGACATACTGCGCATCATACTTGTTCTGCTTCACCATGAAACCCACCCTGGGCGAGTACAGTTCCTCTTGGTTGAGGCTCTCACGAGGGTCATTCAAGTCAATGCGTTCACCCTTTCGGGGGGCATACACCTGAATGGGGTCATCGAAGTCAGCAGACAAACCTAACTGCATCAGCAGGTTGGCTCCCAAGATGCCATAGTCAATCACATCTGCATGGAGTTCAAACACTCCTTCGCCAATCAGGATATTGTCAATGCCTGTCAACTCCTCAAAACTGTCCTCCACACCCTTTACTGTCGCCATCACCTGCCGGTTGTTGATCATCAGCAATGCCTGGTCTTCCAATGTCTCCGTGCAGATGGCAATGTCTGCATCTGTCTTCAACGCCTTCAGTTCCTTCGCATCCGCTTTCATGAATTTCCCCACTGCCGGCACCACCTTCAACTGAGGGTCCATGGCTGTGAACAGCCCTGACACCATGTCCTGAAACCCGTTGAACACCGACAGGATGCACACCAGCGCAGCCGTAGCAATCGCCACTCCACATACCGACACACCTGAGATGATGTTGATGGCACTGTGCGACTTCTTCGACAGCAGATAACGCTTGGCTATGTAGAAGGGGAAGTTCACTGATTCAGCAGTTTATCGATGTTCTCCACATAATCCAATGAGTCATCCAGGAAGAATTTCAACTCCGGAATGATGCGCAACTGGTGGCGTTCCAACTTCCCCAACTCATAGCGAATCTCGCCAGCATGGTCGTTGATGTTCTGCAACACCTCCTGTGCCTTCTCCGAAGGGAAGATGCTCAGATATGCCTTCGCCACACTCAGGTCAGGGCTGATCCTCACCACACTCACGCTCACCAGCAGATTTCTTGTCTGCCTCGTCTGTGCCTGAAATATGCTCGCCAAATCCTTCTGAATCAAGCGCGCAATCTTATTCTGTCTTGTCGTTTCCATAACTTCAATTTTTCAATTTTCAACTTTCAATTTCCTAATGATACTCAATCCATCTCTCAGGGGCAGAATCACCTTCTCCACCCGATCATCCTTTGCCACATAATTGTTGAAGGCACGGATGCCCTCTGTCTGCGCATCCTTCGCATCTTCCTCCACCACGTGCCCATCCCACAGCGTGTTGTCTGCCAGGATGTAGCCCCCTTCGTTCAGGTGCGCCATCACCATCTCGTAATACTCCACATACTTGCGCTTGTCGCCATCAATAAACGCCATGTCGAACATCAATCCCAACTTCGGCACCACTTCCAAGGCATCACCGATGTGCATCGTGATTTTGTCCTTGTAGGGTGAGCCCTCAAACCAAGGCAACGTGAAATCCTCCTGCTCGTCGTTGATCTCCACGGTGTGCAGATGTCCTCCCTCTGGCAACCCCTCCGCAATGCACAAGCCCGAATAGCCGCTATACGTGCCAATCTCCAGCACCAGTTTGGGGCGCACCATCCCCACCAGCATCTTCAACAGGCGTCCCTGCAAATGCCCACTTGCCATTCGTCCATACAGCAGATGCAACTGTGTTGCCCGCCACAGACGATGCATGTAGTCACTCTCCTTGTCAATGTGCGCAAGGATGTACTCGTCAATCTTGTCACTTTCTGTCATAGTTCTTCAACGCTTCCACACCCAGTCGATAACTGTCCAGCCCGAACCCGCAAATCACACCCACACAGGCACAACTGATCATCGATTGGTGACGGAACTCCTCACGCTGGTGCACATTCGAGATATGCACCTCCACCACAGGCGTCTTCACCCCTCGGATGGCATCCTGCAAGGCGATGCTGGTGTGCGTGTAAGCCCCGGCATTCAGCACAATGCCGTCCCACGTGAAGCCCACCTCATGAATCTTGTCGATGAGTTCACCTTCCACGTTCGACTGGAAATATGCCAACTCCACCTCGGGGAACATTCCCTTCAGTTTCTCAAAATACTCCTCGAAGCCCTGACTCCCATAGATGCCCGGCTCCCGCTTGCCCAACAAATTCAGGTTGGGACCATTCAGAATCAATATCTTCATCGTTTTCAATGATTTTCCAGTGCAAAGGTAAGGATAAGTGCGCACAATACAAAATGAAAAGAGTGAAAAAAGCAAAAAAGCCCCTCTTCCACTCTTGTCATGACAACTCTGCCACATCCCTAATTACGTCTTCTACGTAAGCATTTTGAAGGCTCTTGCGTTTCCAATTTACAGCGTTGCCGTATCGCGTTTTAAATTGAAAGTTTCAAAAAAATATTTCAAACTTTCAAAAATAAATTTGCAACTTTCAAATTATTTTTTGCAAGTTTCAAATTAGAAAGCGATACGGCAACCTCACAAATCGTTTACGCAGTACCCCAATAAATGGATGTGAAAGTCGTGTGAGAATGGTTCTCCAAGTAATATATGTGTGTCTTTTGGCGAAGAAAATGGGTGCAAGAGAAAAAAATGAGGGGTGAAAACAAATATTTTTCGGAAAAGATTTGGGAGTTTGGGGGAATTAAGGTATTTTTGCAGTTCTTCGAAGTATAAAACACAAGAAACTCAATTAATAATTTAAATTCAAAAACATTTTATGTGGTTATGTAACTCTTCAATCGGAAGGAAAGTGATCATGTCAGTAACTGGCTTGGCGCTGATTCTCTTCCTGACGTTTCATGGATGCATGAACGTAGTGGCACTTTTCAGTGCAGAGGCGTACAACCAGATTTGTGCATTGCTGGGTTCCAACTGGTATGCCATCGCGGCTACCTGTGCGTTGGCTGCTCTGATGTGCATTCACATCATCTACGCCTTCATCCTCACAATCCAGAACCGTAAGGCTCGCGGCAACAACAAGTATGATGTGACCGACAAGCCAAAGGCTGTGGAGTGGGCAAGCCAGAACATGCTGGTGCTCGGCATCATCGTGTGCTTGGGTCTCGTTCTTCACCTGAAGGATTTCTGGTACAACATGATGTGGGCAGAAATCGTTGGTGCTGAAGGTGCTTTTGGTCCTACGGAAGGTTTCGAGTGGATCAAGTTCACGTTCTCCAACCCTGTCTTCGTGGTGCTCTACCTCGTTTGGATTGTAGCCATTTGGTTCCACCTCACTCACGGTTTCTGGTCTGCTCTCCAGACACTCGGCTGGAGCGGTCACACTTGGTTCTGCCGCTGGAAGGCTATCGGCTATATCTGGTCAACTGTGGTGATGGCTCTCTTCGCTATCGTGGCAATCGCATTCTATGTCTGCCCCGACATCCTTGGTGGTGCGGAAGGCAAGGTAGTTCCTTTCTGGATGTAAAACATTAAAACTTGAAAAACATTATGGCAATCAATATAGATTCTAAAATTCCTGAGGGACCAGTTGCTGAGAAGTGGTCGAACTATAAGGCACACCAGCGCTTGGTGAACCCAAAGAATAAGCTGAAGCTCGATGTCATCGTCGTTGGTACGGGTCTGGCTGGTGCTTCGGCTGCCGCATCTCTCGGTGAGATGGGCTTCAACGTGCTCAATTTCTGCATTCAGGATTCTCCACGTCGTGCACACTCTATCGCTGCACAGGGTGGTATCAATGCAGCCAAGAACTATCAGAACGATGGTGACTCTATCTACCGTCTGTTCTACGACACCGTGAAGGGTGGTGACTACCGTGCTCGTGAGGCTAACGTGTATCGTCTGGCAGAGGTGTCTAACTCCATCATCGACCAGTGCGTGGCTCAAGGTGTTCCTTTCGCTCGTGAGTATGGTGGCACATTGGCCAACCGTTCTTTCGGTGGTGCGCAGGTGTCTCGTACTTTCTATGCCAAGGGTCAGACTGGTCAGCAGCTTCTGCTCGGTGCTTACTCTGCACTCTCTGCACAGGTGAACGCTGGCAAGGTGAAACTCTACACTCGTTATGAGATGCTTGACGTGGTCATCATCGACGGCAAGGCTCGTGGTATCATCGCCAAGAACCTCGTGACTGGTAAGCTGGAGCGCTTCTCTGCCAACGCAGTTGTTATCGCTACTGGTGGTTATGGTAACACTTACTTCCTCTCCACTAACGCAATGGGTTGTAACGTGACTGCAGCTATGTCTTGCTACCGCAAGGGCGCTTACTTCGCAAATCCTTGCTACGTGCAGATTCACCCCACTTGTATTCCTGTACACGGCGACAAGCAGTCAAAACTGACGCTGATGTCTGAGTCTCTGCGTAACGACGGTCGTATTTGGGTGCCTAAGAAACTCGAAGATGCCAAGGCATTGCAGGCAGGCACTAAGGAAGGTTGGGAGATTCCAGAGGAAGACCGCGACTACTACTTGGAGCGTCGCTATCCAGCATTCGGTAACCTCGTTCCTCGTGACGTGGCTTCACGTGCTGCCAAAGAGCGTTGCGACAAGGGCTTCGGTGTGAACAACACAGGTCTTGCCGTTTACCTCGACTTCTCTGAATCTATCCAGCGTCTCGGCATCGACGTGATTCGTCAGCGTTATGGCAACCTCTTCGATATGTATGAGGAAATTACCGACGTGAACCCAGGCGAAAAGCGTGCTACCAAGAACGGCATGGATTACTATAACCCAATGATGATCTTCCCTGCTATCCACTACACGATGGGTGGTATTTGGGTTGACTACGAACTCCAGACCTCTATCCCTGGCCTCTTCGCCATCGGTGAATGTAACTTCTCCGACCACGGCGCTAACCGCCTCGGTGCATCAGCCCTCATGCAGGGTCTTGCCGACGGTTACTTCGTGCTGCCTTACACCATCCAAAACTACCTCGCCGACCAGTCTATCTGGCCACGCATCTCTACCGATGCACCTGAGTTCGCAGAAGTGGAGAAGGCAACAGAGGAGCGTATCCAGAAGCTCATGAACATCAAGGGTAAGCGTTCCGTCGATTCTATCCACAAGGAACTTGGCCACATCTGCTGGGAGTACATCGGCATGGGTCGCACGAAGGAAGGTCTCGAAAAGGGCATCAAGCTCATCGACGAACTTCGCAAGGAATTCGACACCAACCTCTTTATCCCTGGCA